>JAFDIC010000008.1 GCA_019308525.1 Deltaproteobacteria bacterium | reverse complement strand
TCTGGGCGGAGCGAACCTCCATACCTTCCTTGGCATGAAGACCCCTGCCACAGGACTCAACGAATTCCTAAACAAGACTTGCAAAGGCCTGCCGGAAGTTGCCGTTCCCACTTCCATCAACAACCTCTATCTTATTAGTTCCGCGAATTGTCCCCCTGAGGTATCGAATCTCTTCTATGCTCAAAAGCTCAAGATTATACGAGCAATCGAAAGGCTGCCCTTTGATTATGTACTGCTGGACCTGGGTGCGGGCTGTAATTTCAATATCCTGGATTTTTTTCTCACGTCAAGGGAAGGTATCTTCATTTTTACTCCTGAGCCCACCTCTATCGAGAATACATTCTACTTCATCCGGGCCGTCTATTCGAGGAAGATTAACCAAATCATCAAGAGAGAGGAATTTGTAGGGGTTGTTCAGGATATCAGGTCTATGCCATCCAAGGTCACCATCAGGACACCTCAACAACTGTTTGACCTGATCACCTCCTGTGGCCCTGAGAAAGGCGCCCTGTTACGGGACTATCTGAGGGAGTTTGATTTCAAACTGATCCTGAACCAGTTTCGAAAGCAGACAGACGGAACAATCGGCAAGAAGATTGAAAAGGTCTGCAAGAGACACTTTCTTTCCAAATTCGAATTCATAGGTAACATCCACTATGACGAACGGGTCCATGAGGCTGTATCCTCCAGAAACGTATACATGACCAAGTACGCCTATTCTGTTACAGCCCTGGATCTACAGGCCATAGCGGAAAGGATGAGCAATCAAAGCAACACCTCGAAGATGCAGTCCCTGGGGATTCAATGAAAAGGTTTGAGGACTTGAACTATTACGAAATCCTTGAAATCCCTTTCGACGCCTCCGATTTCGAGATCAGACAAGCTTACAAGGACGCCCTCTCCCTTTACTGCGAAGATTCTCTCGTCACCTATTCGTTTTTCTCTGACGAAGAAAGGGAGGCTATCTTGAAAAAGATTGAAGAGGCGTTCCTAACACTGATCGACGAGAAAAGGAGGGATCGTTACGACAAGCTCCTCGTGGATGCGGGGATAGTTGATCCCAGGCATTTTGATGGCAAGAGGGAGAGAAGATCCCTGCCCCTGTTCCCGGTCAACACGCCCAAAAACAAGGATATCTTTGTAAACAGGATCAAGGAGAAACTTGAAAGAGTTGACATTCGAAGCATTTCTGAGCGGGTCGCAGGCAAGGAGTTGATTTCGGGCAAGGACCTCAAGGCCATAAGAGAAGAAATCGGAATAGAACTTCAAGAGGTCTTTGAAGTCACCAGGATCAGCATGCCTATCCTTGATGCCATAGAGAAGGACCTCGTTGAAAGGCTTCCACCGGTCGTTTACTTGAAGAATTTTCTGAGATCTTATGCCCAGATACTTCACATTGACCCGGAGAGAACTGCCGAAGGTTATATCAGGAACGTATCCCTCCTGAGCGAGGGCACCAGCTAGTGTCTTTCTGCTTCCACCGTCTCCAAGAAATATCTTTTGGCCGAACCCATTCCCGCGTACCAGGCCCCCACAACGACATATCTCTCATATTGTTTTGACGCGGCGGAACCCATCTGCTATTATCCTTACCCTCACTGCGCTCAAGAATAGATCGCTAGCATAAGGCCGATAATTGTTATGGGGATCGAATGCAGCCTGCTGGGGCATAATTCCACATCAAAAAGCGGAAGGGTCAGACGCTTTACCTTGCCCGGGACAGGGACCAGGGTCACTCAGATACCCACGTTTTGCCCTGATGTGGTCGGCCCAGGACCGACCCATGTATACCTGATCGAATCCGACATCCTAGTTCTATTGGATACCGGCATTCCTACGTCTCTGGCCAAGAAGCTGTTCTACACCTGGCGTGGTGAACAGGTGCCATCTGAGATTGAAGCTCTCCCTTGGGATTACAGCGAACGCCAGATTGCGGCCGGACTGCAAGCGGCTGGATACGGCTTCGGGGATGTCGACCTTCTTGTCATCTCGCACGGACATCCTGATCACTTCCTCCAGGGCTCCTCCATATTACGTCACGGCAAAGCCAAGGTCCTGGCCCACCTCTTTGAAACCTCTGCAATCTGTAACCCCTGGGAAATGCTCAGCAGGTGGATAGCAGGAAGAGAAAAGACTGTTGCCCTGGGGATGCCTGAACCTTTGTACCCCAGCCAGAATCTGCTGGATCATGTGAATCGTGAGGCCCATGGTCTTGCCTTCCCGGTCCACATTCCTGTCTTCCAGGATTCTCTGCTCCGGATAAATGGAGCAAGAATAGACGATATCCATGTAAAGCATTTGCCGGGCCACTCGGCTGGGAGCATCGGTCTCCTGGTCGGCCGGCAGGATGGACGAAAGATACTCTTGCCCGGAGACGCCATTCTTTACCCCATCACGCCCATTCCGGGAGACCTCCTTTCGTACCTGAGGACCTTGGGGAAACTGGAAAGGCTTGAAGATGTCACCCTTGTCCTGCCTGCCCATGGTAAGGCTATCAAGGACCTCAGGTCGCGCGTACTTTCCCTCCAGAAGCACCACCACCGAAGGCTTAAGCTTACTTACGAGGCATGTCACACGCCGCGCACCCTCTGGGAAATCGCCACAATGCCAAGATACTTTAACATGCGCCTGGACCCAGACAAATTCAATCCCCTGGCGAGCACTGAAACCCTTGCCCACATGGAATTGCTCCTGATGGCGGGAGGGATATTTCGATCACATATCAGGCATGGGGTCCATTATTTCCAAAATTCCGGTGAACCCTTCAGGGAAGTCTATGAACGAGTCTTGGAGTTGGTCAAGGAAGAAAGGGTCCACCCCATTTTGCGTTACTAGCAAGTCCCCTGATCCCCCGCATGGGTTCTTCTTCCTGGCTGTGTTCGGTCTGAAACGCAACATATTCAAAAAGAAATCCCTTGACAACCTCATTGAAAATCAATAGATTTGCTTCTATCAACTTTGATATATATCACGTTTGATATAAAAAGCGGGGGTTAGAGATATGTTCATTCCGTCTATCAAGTCAGAATTCCTCGTCGCGTTGATCTGGACAGCCATTCTGGTTCTTGCTGGCAGCGCCTACGGCAAGGTCTCCAGGTCTATCAAGATGTCAACCACAACCAGTACAGAGAATTCCGGCCTCCTGGATGTCCTCTTACCTGCGTTTACGAGGGATACGGGAATCAGGGTCAAGGTCTTTGCCAAGGGAACCGGAGCAGCCCTTCGTGATGGGATGCACGGCAATGTAGATATCATTCTTGTCCACGCAAAGGAAGAGGAGGAGCGTTTCGTGGCTCAAGGGTACGGGGCTTACAGACTGGGGGTCATGCACAATGATTTCGTGATCGTCGGCCCTGGTGTGGATCCCGCCGGCATCAGGGGGACTTCGGATGCAATTTCAGCGCTCAAAAAGATTTACAATGCAAAGGCATTGTTTGTCTCTCGCGGGGATGACAGCGGTACCCACAAGAAGGAGCAAGCCCTTTGGAAGGTAACCGGCGTTCCCCTGAACAGACAGGTGAGGCAGATCATCATCAAGGGCAAGACGCGCAAACTCATCTATTTGTACCCCGCTGGCCTCGGGACATGGTATATGTCCATAGGTCAGGGTATGGGGAAGACCCTGACCTATGCAGAAGAGAAAAGGGCCTATACCATCAGCGACCGCGGCACTTACCTCAAGTACAAATTCGGCAGGCAAAGGGGTCTGGACCTTGACATACTGTGCGAAGGTGATCCTCTCCTCTACAATCCATACGGGATCATCCCCATAAACCCCAAGGTCCATCCTCATGTCAAGTTTGAATGGGCGGACGCACTGGCCAGGTGGATGGTATCAAGGAAGGCCCAGGAGCTGATCGCATCCTTCAAGATCATGGGACGGCAGGCCTTTTTCCCTGACGCCCTCGGAGGGACGAAGTAAACACCCGGTGCTCTGTTACCCCATCCCTATCCATGATGCCCTGAGATGGGGCGGTTTTGAAAGATTCCAGGGGTACGGGGGTGCTGAAAGGCTCTTTATGACAATGTCAGATGAAAGGAATCAAGAAGGAGGGACATGCAGTTTTTAGTCGATAGCTTTTCGTCTGCCCTGTTGCTTCTCTGGTCCTTAGATCCTGAGGTGTACTTCATCATTTATGTCTCCTTGAAGATCAGCATCAGCTCTACCATAATATCGAGCATCCTTGGTGTTCCGACAGGGTTCTTGATAGCCATGAACGAGTTTCGAGGGAAAAGGATTGTTATCACCGTGCTGAATTCTCTCTTGGCATTGCCAACAGTGGTTATAGGTCTGTTAGTATACGCCTTTATCTCAAGGGAGGGCGTCCTGGGTATGCTGGACCTCCTTTACACCCAGACTGCCATGGTGATCGGACAGGTCATTCTTGTTTTCCCTGTCGTTACTTCCCTGACCATAGCCGCGGTCAGCAGTGTGGACGACAGATACAGGAAGACTGCGCTTACCCTCGGGGCCACCTCTTTTCAGGCGGCAATGGTCATTTTCAGAGAGGCTCGCTATGCTATCATTGCCGCTATCATTGCCTCCTTTGGAAGGGTCATTGCAGAGATAGGAATAAGCATGATGTTGGGGGGAAATGCAAAAGGATATACCCGTACAATGACAACGGCCATGGCACTGGAATATGACAAGGGGGAATTCGTGTTGGCAGTGGCCCTTGGTATCGTTCTGCTCCTGACAAGTTTTACGATCAACATATTCTTCAATTATCTCCAAGGAAGGAGCCGTGCCTGATGCTCTTTGAGATATCCAACCTTACAAAGGTCTACGGCACCAGGACCGTTTTGGATATACCTCAACTAAGCTTTGAGAAGGGATTCGTATACTCCCTGTTGGGTCCTAACGGCTCAGGGAAGACAACCCTGCTGGAGATCCTTAGCTTGCTTACTCCCACCACGACAGGGACCATCGAGTACAACGACCGCCCGATAGATTTCTCCTCAGATCAGTTGACTTCTCTACGTCGCGAAATAGTGATGGTCCAGCAGAACCCGGTTTTGTTTTCAACCACCGTGTACAAGAATCTTGAATTCGGACTAAAGATTCGCGGCGTACCCAGGAGCAAAAGGGGCAAAATAATAGAGGATGCCCTGGATCTCGTAGGGATGAAGCCCTTTATCCATGCCCATGCGACAAATCTTTCAGGTGGGGAGAGCCAGAGGGTAGCAATTGCCAGAGTGCTGGTCTGCTCTCCCAGAGTGATTCTTCTCGATGAACCCACCTCCAATGTAGATGCGGAAAACCAGGCGACCATAGAGGATATACTCAGGGAGATAAATACCCAAAAGGATATCACGGTGATATTCACCACCCACAACTTGATACAGGCCTCCAGGCTTTCCCAGAGGATAGTTTCCCTCTTCGAGGGAAAGACCGTTCACTCCCCCTTTGAAAACATATTCAGCGGTACTCTTTTCCCTGACCGGGGTGAGTTCAAGTCTTGTCTCATCCAGAACAGGTTAAGGCTGTCCATAAAGACAGACAAGGCAGGCAGGGTCAGGATATCTATTGATCCCCGTAGAATCCAGATGGTGCACAGGCCTCAAGAACATATGCGAAGGAATTTGTTTCAAGGTAAGGTAATACAATTGACTGAAGAGAAGGATCAAATAAGGACTGTTGTTGATATAGGCATCACACTCAACATTCTTATCCGGCAAGATGTCTTCAGATCAAGCCCCTTTCTGGTGGGCGACAGGATGGTCGTGTTTTGCCCGGATGAGAGCATCAATCTCCTTTGACCGCAAGCTCACATGCCCACCAGGGCCCCTGTGGCTTTGATCTCTTCCTCCTGTTGCCGCCGGAGGAGACCGAGGTATCAACACACCCCACACCTTTTGCAGGCGCCCACGTGACAAGTATCCGACTCCTTGCCCTCCAGGGCAAGCCTGTACTCCCCTATCAGGTACTCCTTATCTATCCCCTTGTCAATAAAGTCCCAAGGAAGTATTTCCCCGAGGTCCTTGGGTCTGTATACGAAAAAGTCAGGATTGATATCCGAATAGCTGAAGGCCTTCTTCCAGTCTCCATTGAGTTTGTGGGCACGCAGCAGGATATGGCCTACCCGTCTATCCCCTAAAGAAAGGAGGCTTTGAACATAGGCCCATTTTGGCACGTCAAAGGTGGTTCTAACTCCCCCTACCCTTCTGAGGGCATTCCCCAGCCACTTCTGCTTGTCCTTCAACCTGGACACTTCTTCCAGGGGAAACCATTGAAAGGGCGTAAAGGGCTTTGGAATGAAACAATTGATACTCAGCCTGATTTCGGGAACTTTTCCCCGGGCCTTTGATTTCTTGATCATGTGGTGCTTGATTACCTTGACCAGATCCAGGATGGCTTCGACGTCCTCCCGGGTCTCGGTGGGAAGCCCGATCAGAAAATAAAGCCTCAGGTTGAGCCCCCCTGCTTCCCCTATCAAACTCGCGGCACTGATAATCTCATCCTCGGTAAGATGCTTGTTTATCACCTTCCTGAGCCTCTCTGAACCCGCCTCCGGCGCTATGGTCAATGTCTTTTGGCCTGCACTCTTTAGTTTCTCTATAATCCCCATGGTCAATGAATCCGTCCTCAGTGAAGAGACGGAGAACTTGCCCCCCCTTGCGAGGATATGTTCCATAACAGACTCGATTCCCGGCGTATCTGCTATGGAAGTACTCAGCAGTCCCAAGGATTTCTGACTTTCCACTACATTGTCTATGGTGGAGATAAGGGTCTCTTCACTATAGCACCTGGGAGGTCTGTAAAGGTATCCTGCCGCACAAAACCTGCAGGACCTGCCGCAACCTCTCCCAATCTCCACCAGGGTCTTACCGGCAAAGGTGGTATCAGGGGTAAGGATAGCGGAAGTGGGAACAGGGATTTCGGATAGTGAAGCACAGGAAACTTCTCTCTTCACGGGTATACCCTTTTGAATCGCCTCTACAGATTCTATAGTGCCATCTCCCTTGTACTTCACATGGTAAAGAGAGGGGACATATACGGAAGGTATGCTCTCTGCAAGAGACCTTAGGATGACTCCCTTGTTGCTTTCTTTCCCGCAGAGTTCTGAAAAAAGCGCCATAAGGTCGTCGATAACAGGTTCCGCCTCTCCCAGGACGAAGAAATCAATGAAGGCCGAAAGGGGCTCTGGATTAAGGAACGTAGTAATGCCCCCCGCCATAACGATTGGATCAGGGAGGTCTCTTTCATCCGCCAAGACGGGAACGTTGCCCAACTCCAGCATTCTCAACAGGTTGGGATAATCATTTTCGAATGAGATTGAAAAGGCAATGATGTCGAACTTGTTGAACGGGGTCTGAGATTCGAGGGAAATGAGGCCCTTCCTCCCATTGAGATGGAGGGACATCTCTCTTGCGTCTGGGAGGAAGAACCTTTCAGCCACGACGTCCTTTCTCTCGTTCAAGAGCCTGTAGAGGATCTGGAACCCGAGATTAGACATCCCTGTGCGGTACTGGTTGGGATAGGCAAGCCCAATGGCTATCTTCCCGCCCCAGTCTTTCCTAACAACGCCCTTTTCCCTTGCAAGTCTCTCCCGATAGAGGGATGGGATCTTGTCGGACACGGTTCCCCTATTCCCTGATAATAGGAGGCAGGTCCTTGGAACTCCCTAAGCCCACCTCATGCTTCATCACTTTCGCCGAAAAGCGATGTTTCCAAGAGGAGATTAGGAAAAACATCCTCTCTTAGTCGGCCTTGGCTCTCAGAAAAGTGGGATAATCCAAGCTGTCCTTGAAAAAAGAGCGCTTGAAGAATCCTCTTTTACCATGGGCCTCCTCCTTTTCCGCCTCAGGGGGTAAGACAGATTCCGCCCTGACTCTTTGAAATGTAGGGGTATCCAGGGTGTCGAAGCTTTCACCGTTGATCCTTACGGTCCAAGGGTCTTCGGCCTCTTCAGGTGTGACGTCTCTCAACCTCACGACCTTGCTGTAGTTGTCACGGTCAATTCCGGTGGCGATCACCGTTATTTGCATTTCGTCTCCCATGCCGTCGTCGAACACCACCCCCCAGAAAATCTCCGCATTGCTGTCCACTTCCTGCTTTATGTGGCTTGATGCCACATCGATCTCTTCCATGGTCATATCGGAGGGCCCAGTGATATTCATCAGCAGACCTCTGGCGCCGCTTATGGAGATGTCCTCCAGCAGGGGGCTGTTTATGGCCTGCTGAGCCGCCTCGGATGCCCTGTTTTCCCCACTGGCCCTTCCTGTTCCCATTATGGCCGTACCCATTTCCGCCATCACCTTCTTGACGTCTGCGAAATCCAAGTTTATGAACCCATTGCTCATGATCAGGTCGGAGATGCCCTTGACTGCGTTTAGAAGTACCTCGTCTGCCTTACCAATCAGCTCTCTGAACGTGGATTTCTTGTCTCCTATACTCTTGAGCCTTTCGTTGGGGATGATTATGAGGGTATCCACTTCCTTCTTCAGCCTTTCTATCCCCTCCATCGCCCGGCTCATCCTCTTTTCGCCTTCAAAATGAAAGGGCTTCGTGACAACAGCAACGGTAAGGGCCCCGCCTTCCTTGCATTCCTTGGCTATGACAGGGGATGCTCCGGTGCCCGTTCCCCCTCCCATTCCGGCTGTCAGGAATACCATGTCTGACTCGCTGATAGCCTCCCGTATCTCATTGATACTCTCCTCTGCCGAGAGCTTGCCGATCTCGGGGTCCGCCCCTGCTCCCAAGCCCTTGGTGATGGAGGCCCCAAGCTGGATCCTGTGGGAGCATGCAGAAAGTTCAAGGGCCTGGCTGTCCGTGTTGGCTGTGATGAATTCAACACCCCTTAACTTGGCTGCTATCATGTTATTGATGGCATTACCACCGCCTCCCCCAATGCCAATGACTTTGATCTTGGCATTGTACCTTTTCTTTTCTTCGATAAACTCAAATTTCATAGATGTCCCTCCTCTCTTGATAATATGCATCTCTTGAAATGTATTCACATTTCAAACTTGATTATTACCGCTGTGTTAAGATACTTCTCTCAAATACAGGACTCCAGGTTGCCAGTGATCTTCTGGCGTTATCAGCGGGAGGACGCCCCCGCCTGCAAGCTGCATCATATGACCTCCATGAACCATCTCTTCATTCTGTCCATGACACGTGAAAATATGTTCGTGTCCCTTATCCTGAATTTCTTTTTCTCTTTGCTTCTCTTGGCTCCGTACAGAACCAGGCCAACCGAGGTCGCATACATGGGCTTGTTCACGATCTCAACCAAGCCACTTATCCCCTGGGGGTATCCTGTACGCGTCGGACCATTGAATATCTGCTCCGCCATCTCAGTGACACCAGCGAGCTCTGCGGACCCCCCAGTAATCACAGCTCCTGAGTTTATCATGTCATCGTAGCCTGCCCTCAGCATCTCGTTGTGGATAAGGGTAAATATCTCTTCAACTCGGGGCTCCAAGATCTCACAGAGAATTTGCCTGGAAAGCACCCTTGGTGCCCTTCCCCCCACCCCGGGAACCTCTATTGTCTCTTCCTTGGATACCATGGAGGACAACGCGCAGCCATACTTGATCTTTATCTTCTCGGCCTCCTTCCCGGGCGTCCTGAGCCCTATGGAGATATCGTAGGTGAGGTTGTCGCCACCCAGGGCCAACACGGAAGTATGCTTTATTGAACCCTTGGAAAATACGGCCATATCAGTTGTGCCTCCACCAAAATCAATGAGGGCCACACCCAAATTGCGCTCCTCGTCTGTAAGCACCGCCTCGCTTGATGCCAGAGATTCCAGCACAATGTCGCATACGTCCAGCCCTGCCCTGTTTGCGCACTTTATGATATTTTGTGCCGAGGTTACGGCCCCTGTGACGATATGTATCTTTGCTTCCAAGCGCACGCCTGCCATACCAAGGGGATCGATAATTCCGTCCTGTTCGTCAACGATGAACTCTTGTGTGAGAACGTGGATAACCTCACGATCCATGGGGATGGCCACCGCGCTTGCAGCTTCTATGACCCTGTCAATATCTTTCCTGGTGACTTCCTTCTCTTTTAGTGCGATCACTCCGTGACTATTGAACCCTTTAATATGTCCCCCCGCTATGCCGGCATATACAGAGCTTATCTCGCACCCGGCCATGGTCTCGGCTTCCTCTATGGCCTCTTTTATCGAGTTGACGGTCTTTTCGATATTGACCACGACACCTTTTCTCAGCCCTTCGGAAGGGTGTGTGCCTATACCGATTATCTCAATGGAATCCGGGCTCACCTCCCCAACCACGGCACATATCTTGGTCGTTCCGATATCTAATCCCACAATGATTTCTCCGCCCATTACCCCTTTACCTCAAGGACTCATCCGTTCTTGAAAGATATGACAGCTCCGTCAGGGTAACTCAAATCTATCTTCCTCACCATGGGTAAGGTGCCTTTCTTGTTCAGGTGTTCAACGACTTTCTCCAGGTCCGCCATTCGAAAACCCATATCCGATGAATTCGCCGTTACCGGAGCGGGGAGAGAATCAAAGTACATGGAAACACTTCCGTCTCCGTCCATATGGATCTCCGCCAGCTCCTCTACCGACCAGCGATCCCCTTCCGATTCCAGGAGTTCTATCAGCCTGACAGCTTCTCTTAGGATACTGTCCCTCAGTTCTTCCGTTTTTTCCGCTCCCGTTATTACGGGAAAATCCGTATCCTCTCCTTCTTCGACCGCTTTGAAGATCTCTCCCCACCTGTTTACATAGTACAACCGGTCCAACAGGACCATGGCGCACGCCTCTTCTTGCTCCACCTTGACCAGCAATGTATGAGGGAATTGCTTTTCAAGTACTACTTCTCTTACCCAAGGGTGGCCCCTTATCCTTTGTCGGACCTGCTCCGTATCGATGGCCAAGAGGCTCATCTCTCCGTTCAAGCCTGATAGTTCCAGGAGGTCTCTGTTTGAACCATTCTCAAAACCCTGTATAGTCACCTTTTCAAGTCGAATATAGGGGGACCTGAGGAGATATCCGTATGCCGTTACGAACGTGACGCTCATAAGAATCAGGCATATGGCCAGGAGCGAGAATTTCGTGAAACATCCAAAGACAAAGGAAAGCAGCCTCCCCAGTGTGGATGCCCTTTTCTTCCTCCTCCTTTCAACAGCCTGTTTCTTGATAACCGGCTTTCTCTTCATCCTATGATCCTGATCTCCGGGTCCAATTCTACGCCTATACGTTTCCTGACCTCCCTTCGGGCCAGATCCATCAATTGGACAAAGTCCTTCGCCGTAGCTCCACCCGTATTCACGATAAAATTTGCGTGCTTTGGTGAAATCATGGCTCCGCCAACTCTGCTTCCCTTGAGCCCGGCCTGCTCAATCAACCTGCCTGCGAAGTCTCCAGGGGGGTTCTTGAAGACGGACCCGCAACTCGGGTATTCCACCGGCTGTGTCTTCTTTCGCCGAGCCAGGTTTTCGGAGATCCTGGACCCTATCCTCTCCGGCTCATCTTTTCTCACCCCTATGAGGGCTTGTGCGATAACGGTGCCTCCCGGAAGCGACAGGGATCTGTAAGAGAACTTCAGCTCCGGGGCCCTCATGGTCTTTGTCTCACCTCCCGGCACCACCACGCTTATTTCTCTGACCAGGGGTCCGATTTCGGATCCGAAAGCTCCTGCATTCATAGCGATTGCCCCGCCCACCGTCCCCGGGATGCCCGCGAGAAACTCCAAACCACCCAGGCCTTTGTCCCTGCAATAACTAAGAAGTCCACCAAGGGCCAGGCCTCCACCTGCCCTCAGGCTGTCCTTGCCCTGTTCCAGGCCCTCCACTTCTGAAAGCTTTCCTTCCAGGACAATCACCACTCCCCCGAATCCCTCATCCGTCACCAGGATGTTGCTTCCCTTACCCACTGCCAAATAAGGGATATGCTCCCCGGATAGAAAGGCCACCAAATGCTTCAGCATGCTCAGGTGCCTGACGCGACACAGGGCCGCCACTTCCCCGCCCACACCCGCCGTTGCCAGTTTACTCATGGGATAATCGAAATCCACCACTCCATTCAATATGGTGCCTATTTCCATCCTGTGATCGTCCTTCAGAAGCCCCATGTCATGAGCCCAACTCAAGTTCCGCACCACGTCAAAGCCTCTCCAGGAACCTCTCTCCCACCTGGTGAATATCACCGGCCCCAAGTGTTATTACAACATCCCCGTCCCGGACGGTTTTCAAAAGCATCCCAAGTGCCTCTTCCTCGTTCTTGCAGTGCGTTACTTCCCTATGGCCGTGCTGTTTGATTCCCCTGCACAGCCACTCTGAGTTCACGCCTTCAATAGGTTCTTCTCCCGCAGAATAGACGGGCATCACCATCAGGACGTCCACCTGGTTGAAGCACATGGCGAAGCGCTCAAAAAGGGCCTTCGTCCGGGTGTATCTATGGGGCTGGAACAGGACCACTATCCTCTTCTCCGGCCAGCTCTGCTTCGCCGTTTCGATGGTAGCCATGATCTCCGTGGGGTGGTGCCCGTAGTCATCCAAGACCAGGACACCCTTTTTCTCTCCCTTGACCTGAAACCTCCTTGCCAAGCCGCCCAGGGTCCTCAAGCCCCGCCTGATATCCTCCATGCTTACTTCCAGCTCCAAAGCCACGGAAATGGCGGCCAGGGCATTCAGCACGTTATGGGCCCCCGGCATACCCACAAGGATGCGACCAAGGGTCCCGGAGCGACTTACCACATCGAAACTGACTTCCAGCCGCCCATGCTCTATATCCCTCGCACTTATGTCTGCCTGCCTGTTCAAGCCGTAGGTAAGGTAGCGTTTCCTCAAGTGTGGAATGATCCCTTGAATCTCTTCATTGTCGAGACAAAGAACCGCCAGGCCGTAAAAGGGTATCTTGTTGATAAAGTCGACAAAGGTTCTTCTAAGCGCATCCATGTCCCCGTAGTGCTCAATATGCTCTTCGTCAATGTTCGTCACCACCGCAATGGTGGGTGAGAGGAGCAGAAATGAGCCATCGCTTTCGTCTGATTCCGCCACGAGGATGTCACCCTGTCCCAGCTTTGCATTGGAACCTCCCCATATGTCGAGCCTTCCTCCTATTACAACGGTTGGGTCAAGGTTTCCGGATGTCAGTATCGATGCGATCATGGAAGTGGTGGTAGTCTTTCCGTGGGCCCCTGCCACCGCCACCCCGTACTTCAGGCGCATAAGTTCCGCAAGCATTTCTGCCCTGGAAATCACAGGTGTCGCCCTATCCCTGGCCTCGATGATTTCCGGGTTGCTCTCTGGAACCGCCGAGGAATACACTACCACATCCGCCCCCTTTATGTTGTTCCTGTCATGGCCGGAGAAAATCTTGCATCCCATGTCCGATAGACGTTTGGTAATGGGGGATTCCTTGATATCCGAGCCGCTCACTTCATATCCCAGGTTGACAAGGAGTTCGGCTATGCCACTCATCCCGATACCGCCTATCCCGACGAGATGGATATGTTTTGTCTTCCTAAAGGTCTTCATTGTCTCCTTCTCGCCATGTCGAGGAGGAGATCCACGATCGTCCTGGATGCACGGCGAACCCCCACCTTCCTTGCATTCCTCCCCATGATCCCAAGCTTCTCCCTGTTCTCCATCATGCCTGTCAGGAGATCCGCCAATCCTTCTGCGCTCAACTCCTTTTCCAGGACAACATACCCGGCCCCTACACCGGCAAGCACTTGAGCATTGGTCTCCTGATGCCTGTTCGCGGCATAGGGGTAGGGCACCAGGATTGACGGCTTGCCGAGAGCTGCCAACTCTGAAACCGTTGTCGCGCCCGCCCTGCTCACCACCATGTCTGCTCGACGGTAGGCTGACCCCATGTCTTCAATAAAGACCCTGATCTCCCCCTCGATCCCCAGTTCACGATAACCCTTCAGGACCATCTCGTAATCCGCCTCCCCTGTTTGATGTATGATTTGCGGTCTCCTTCCCCTTGCTTTCAAGATTCTCAATGCACCTAAAAAGGCCTTGTTTATGGCCCTTGCGCCCTGGCTTCCCCCCATGACCAGTATCGTGAAACCCGCTCCACCAACAACGTCGGCACTTTCAGCCTCAAGTATCTCTTCCCTTATGGGGTTACCCGTGAAAAAGACATCTCCCCCCGAAAAATGCCTCCTGGATTCTTCAAAGGAGATAAAGACCCTGTCTACTATCCGGCACAGGATACGGTTTGTCAGGCCGGGAAAGGAATTCTGCTCATGTATGGCTGAAGGGATCCCCAACACTCTTGCGGCCAGGCACACCGGACCTGAGGAATATCCTCCGACCCCCAGTACAACGTGAGGAGAGAATCTTCTCATGAGGTAAAGCGATTGAAAAAAACCAAGGGGTAATTTCATCATTCCGCCTATCATTCTCGCCCACCCTCTCCCCTTCAATCCCTCAACGGAGATGGAAACCTGTTGAAAGCCCTCACGGGAGAGGATCTTTGATTCCATCTTCCTTCGCCCGGTAACAAAGAGTATTTCCGAATCCCTGAACCTTCTTGAAAGCTCCCTTGCCACTGCTATCCCGGGGAACAAATGCCCTCCGGTACCCCCGCCTGCTATGATCAGCCTGATGCCTCTAATGGTTCAAACTACCTCCCTTGGACAGCCTAGCGGGCAGATGAGATCTTCAAGAGGATCCCTATACCAAAAAGGGTTATCACCAGGGAAGATCCTCCATAGCTGATCAGGGGAAGGGTCAGGCCCTTTGTGGGCAACAGGCCCAACACAACCCCCATGTTAACCAGGACCTGGAGTCCCATCATCATGCTAATCGCCGCTGCAAGATAAGTGTCGTATATTTCATGGGCATTAAGGGCGATCTTTATTCCCCTGACAATCAGTACCCCAAAGAGGGTAATCACAACACTCAATCCGACAAGGCCCAATTCTTCACCCAGGATTGCAAGGATAAAATCCGTGTGAGGTTCAGGGAGATAGAACAACTTCTGCTTGCTGTTTCCGAGTCCTACGCCCAGCAGCCCTCCTGACCCAAAGGCCAAGAAAGAATGGACGATCTGAAATCCCAGCCCATCGGGATCCTCCCAGGGGTTCAAAAAGGCCGACCAGCGTTTCCATCTGTAGTCCGCCTGCCAAGTAAGCCAGAAAACTATGGGAGCAAACAGGATGAGAGTGAGAAAGAGCTGCAAGAGATTCACGCCTCCTACAAAAAGGAGGACCAGCACCCAGCACCCGATAATTACGGAGGTACCGAGATCGGGCTGAAGCAGAATCAGGGTCATGAATGTCCCTGAGACCAGCAGGTGGGGAAGAAATCCCCTCGAGAAGGCGCCCATTTGCGGCCCCTTCTTGGCCATGGAATAGGCGATGTAGATGCTCAGGGACAGCTTGGCGAACTCGGAGGGTTGAAAAGAAAAACCCCCGAACTTCAACCACCTGCTGGAGCCTCCTACCTTCGGAGATATGCCCGGTATCAACAGAAGCATAAGCAATGCCATACTCAGCAAGAGCACTGGATAGGTCATTTTCCTGTAGACAGCGGTGGGGATGTTCTTTGCCACTATCATGAGCCCCAGGCCGAGCAGGCAGAACATGCCCTGTCTCTTCAAGTAAAAGTAACTGTCCCCCCACCTATGTTGTGCAAGAAAGGAGCTGGCACTATAGATGGCCACGAGTCCAACCACCATAAGCACTAATGTGGGGACCAGAAGGATATAATCATAGCCCCGATCTGCTTTTTGCTTGCTTCCCATTACTCAACCTTTCCACCGCCTCCCTGAATACCTCGCCCCTGTGGGCATAGTCCCGGAACATATCGAAGCTCGAGCAAGCCGGCGCCAACAAAATGACATCACCTTCCACCGATGAATCGAATGCCTTGGATACCGCATCCTCCATGCTGCTCGCCCTGTCGTAGGAAACAACCCCATCGAAAGACCTCGCAAGCAGTTGCGTGGATTCACCCAGGAGAACCGCTTTCCTCACCCTCCCCTTCGAAGCCTCGGCAAGGAAGGAATAGTCCTCGCCTTTGTCCTTCCCTCCGGCAATAAGGATAACGGGGCGGTCGAAGCTGGACATTGATTTGACAGCGGCATCCACATTGGTCGCCTTGGAATCGTCGTAGAAGGCCCTGCCCTCTATTTCCATGATGAACTCAAGCCTGTGTGGGAGACCTTTGAAGCGGGCAAGAGCCCCTTGAATCGGATCGGAGGATATTCCAAGGAGCACGACACACAACAAGGAAGCCATGAGGTTGTCCACATTGTGTTCACCCCGGAGCCTGCAATCTTCAAGGGAGATGATTTGCTCCTCTTCCCCTTTCAGTCTCACCCTTACAGCCTCTCCATCAACAAACGCATGCCTGTTCTCCTTCCTTGCCTTTCCAAAGCGTAGCACTGACACACCGCTGGGCGGTTCGACAGGGGATAGAATGGGATCGTCGTCGTTTATGATGAGGAAGCTGCCCGGTCCCTGGTTCTTGAATATCCTGAGTTTGGATTGCACATACGAATCAAAACTCCCGTGCCTGTCCAGGTGGTCGGGTGAAACATTCAAAATGACCGAAACCGTGGGAGTGAAAGCATCCATCGTATCAAGCTGGAAACTGCTTACCTCAACGACGACGTACTCCGCCCGCTGGTTCGCCGACAGGTAATCCATGAGGGGCCTGCCTATATTACCCCCGACAAACCCCCCGGCCCCGGCTTCCCTCAATATGCTCCCTATGAGGGAAGTGGTCGTTGATTTACCGTTGGTTCCGGTTATCGCTATGATGGGCTCCTGGATCATTTCAGCGGCAAAGCCCAGTTCACATACTACCGGTATGCCAGCATGCCTTGCCTTCATCAAAGGTTCCACGTCCATGGGAACTCCAGGACTTACTATTATCAGTTCTGCATCCAAGAATGTCTCTTCCCTATGGGCCCCTGTTTCGATCTCCACGCCCAGAGCGGATAATTCTCGAACCCGTCGCGGATCCAGATCGGAGAGTCTTTTTATCTCACTCACCCTTACCCTGGCGCCCTTGTGGGACAGCCAGCGGGAGACCGAAAGGCCGGACTCTCCTAGACCGACGACAAGAACTTTCTTTTTACCAACGTCCATCTAAGCCTGAGACCTTTGACAAAGGATGAATAAAGATGCCTCTCATATAACGTCCCCAGCCTTCTGGACAGGTGAGCACTGAGGCCCAGGTCGATCAATCGGCAGTACACGTGCAAAGGATTCGTATTGTGCTGTACCCAACCTCTGTATATCTTCATCTGCGACTATTCTTCTTGCTTACCTGAGCTTCAAGGTGCTTATTGACAGTAATGCCAGTATGATGGCAATGATCCAGAACCTGACCGTAATCTTTGATTCCGGCCAGCCTTTCAGCTCAAAATGGTGATGTATGGGGGCCATTCGAAATATCCTCCCACCACCGCTAAACTTGAAATAGGCCACCTGGAATATGACGGAAAGGGTCTCAAAGACGAATATGCCCCCGACCAGTATCAGGACAATTTCCTGTTTGGTCATGACTGCAACGGTTCCCAGCACGGCCCCCAGGGGTATCGACCCCACATCCCCCATGAAGAGCTCCGCAGGATGCGCGTTGTACCAGAGAAAACCAAGTCCCGCACCCACGATGGCACCGCACAGGACAGAAAGTTCCCCTGTTCCGGCCACGTAGGGAATCTGAAGGTAGGAAGCAATCTTTATGTGACCGGCGAGATAAGAAAAGACAAGGTAACTCGTGAATGCCACTATGATCGGGCCAGTAGCCAGGCCATCCAGACCATCGGTGAGGTTGACCGCGTTGGATGCGCCCACCATGATGAAAACAGCCAGGGGGACGTATCCCCACCCTATCTCAGGGTTGATCGTCTTGAAGAAGGGCAAGTTGAGTCTCGAGTCAAACCCTGGGTACTTTTGTAGAATGAGGGCTACGATTGCGGCTACTATTATCTGCAAGAGAAACTTTGTCTTTATTCTTAATCCCCGGCCTTTTCCCCCCTTCACCTTCAGGTAGTCATCCAGGAATCCTATAAGCCCAAAGCAGATAATCACAAACAGGGCCAATAGCACATAGATATTCTTGACCTCCGCCCACAGGAGGGTGGAAAAGAGAACGACAGGGACTATCAGGCATCCTCCCATCGTGGGGGTCCCCTCCTTGGACTTGTGGTTCGGAGGGCCGTCTTCCCTGATTTGCTCTCCTATCTGCATCCTGCGGAGCTTTCCAATCACCCAAGGCCCGAGAATGAGTACCAACATCAACGATGTCAAGGCAGCCACAATGGTCCTGAAGGTTATGTACCTGAAAACGTTGAGCCATGAGATGTCCGTATGGAAGAAGTATATTAGTTTGAAAAGCATTTGGCGTTTCTCACAATCCCTTTTCCTGTCATTTTAACCCTTCAAATATCTCTCAGTGTGCTGGCCACCCTGTCCAAGCCGATTTTGCGAGAGGCCTTCAACAGTACAAGGTCTCCACTCCTCACTGTCTCGCTCAAAGCCTCTACCATCTCATCGTGGTTGTTTACCAAAATCGTTCTCTCTCTTGGGAGCCCTTTCTCCATCGCCCCCTCAATCATGTCATGGGCGTGATTGCCCAGGGCAATGAAGTGGGAGGCCCCCACCTCCGCTACCATTCTCCCCGCCTCCAGGTGTGCTTCTCGGGCGTTGTTTCCCAATTCAAGCATGTCGCCGAGGCCCACGATGATTCGTCCGCCGGCGGCGGGCAGTCTCCTCACCGATTCCATTGCCGCCCTCAAGGATGCGGGGTTGGAATTGTAGGTATCATCTATGAGGATTCCGCCGTTCGCAAGTCTCGTAATCATGAACCGTCCCGGTACTCCCCTGTACATCTCCAGTCCTGCAACCACGTTTTCCATGGGCTCTCCCATGCAAAAGGCAATGGCCGCCGCGCCCAGGGCGTTGTAAACATTGTGGATGCCAGGGACCGACAGCCGGATCTTCGACTCGGCCCCTGGGAGCTTGAGATTAAATATCACCCCTTCTGTTCCCCTGGGCTCAACATCTCCTGCCCGGACCTGATTGTCCTCTCCCAGGCCGAATGTCAGGAACTCCCTGGAAAAATGTGCCGCCGCTTCCATTAGGATGGCATCGTCACCGTTCAAAATGACCTGACTCTCCTTGGAAATCTTTTCTATGAGTTCGGTCTTGGCCTTCACAACCCCTGCCAGGTCACCAACACCCTCCAGGTGTGCCTTACCTATCTTTGTTATCACCCCTATGTCAGGATCAGCAATCTCAGTCAGGCGAGCGATCTCCCCCGGCCGGTTCATCCCCATTTCCAGGACAGCCCTCCTTTGCCCGGGCCTCATATTGAAAATGGACAGGGGCAGCCCGACCAGGTTATTGAAATTACCCTTGTTCTTTAGGGGTTCCTCGCTAAGGCTGAGGATCTGGTAAACCATCTCCTTCGTGCTTGTCTTACCTACACTTCCGGTGATCGCAGCCACACAGGCCCCCCGCTGGTGTCGCCACCAGCGCGCGAAATCACCCAGCGCCCTCAAGGTATCTCTCACCTGTATTGTCGAGACCTCTTTGTCAGCCACTATCTTTCTAGAAATACCCCTGTCAACCACAACACAGGCAGCACCCTTGCTTACGGCCTCCTTGAGAAAATCATGGCCGTCATATCTTTCCCCCTTGAGGGCCCAGAAGGCATCCCCCGGGCTCATCTGCCTCGTATCAGTGCTCAGTCCGCCGACAAGCCTGTTGCCCGATCCCGAGACGAGTCTCCCGCAGACCGCTCCAGCAATCTCGCGGACCCTTATTTCACCCCACTTCGCAATCATCTTACACCATGCCCGGTCCCTGTTCTCTCTATTGCAGTTTGCCTTGTTTATGGGGTATTCCCTGATAACTCTGACTGCTGACAGGAGATTCCTGAGTCGCCTGTCTACTCCGAGATGCTTCAACTTCCCCGGCTGCCTTTCTGGCCTCTTCCCTGTCGTCAAAAGGGCGCCTTTCTTCGCCCACTATCTGATAATCTTCATGTCCCTTACCCGCAATGAGCACCACATCCCCCCTTTGGGCGATATTTATGGCCTTTCTAATGGCCGAGCGCCTGTCCGGTTCCAGGATGTACCCCTTTCCAGCACAGGCAGTTTCTTCGCCCCGGACGATCATCTCCAATCCTGACTTCCTGACCCCTTTCTCGATCTCCCTTATTATCACTACCGGATCCTCTGTCCTTGGGTTGTCGGAAGTGATGATCACGACATCGCTGTTCTCCCCCGCCAGTTGTCCCATCTCTCTTCGCTTTCCCCTATCCCTGTCACCGCCGCATCCGAACACACTGATTATCCTTGAACTGGCCAATGGCCTCAGGTTCAGGATTGCCTTGCGAAGGGCATCAGGGGTGTGGGCGTAGTCCACTACTATTGTCAACCCCAGCACGTTCTTGACAAGTTCCATCCGCCCGGGAACCGATCTCAACCTCTTTATGCCCTGTACGATATCATCAAGATCAATCCCCAGGGCCAGGGACGTTGCCGCGGCAGCCAGGATATTATACAGGTTGAACACACCTATGAGGGAAGATTCCAGAGGCATTTCACCTCTGGGAGTACTAACAAGACCCTTTATGCCTTTCCTGTCCCACTCGAAGTGCTCGACCCTCACATCACTCCTTCCACTGAGGCCATAGGTGATTGTTCGTGCCCCAGTCACATCCATCAGCATTTGCCCTCGAGGGTCATCCAGGTTAATCACCGCATGGTTGGGATCATCTGGCCTGCCGGGTCCAAGCCTCTCAAAAAGGATGCTCTTGGCCCTGAAGTAATCTTCCATGTCCCGGTGATAATCCAGGTGATCCCTGGAAATATTGGTAAAAACCGCCACCTTGAAGGGACAATCATCCGTGCGGCCCTGGTCCAGCGCATGGGATGAGACTTCCATAATTACGTCACTTACACCATCATCCCTCATCTCCTTCAGTATGGCCATGAGCTCAAGGGATTCAGGGGTAGTGACCGGCGCCCTGTGGACTTTCCCCGAATACCTGTAGTTGATGGTGCCTATAACGCCTGGCCTGGCACCGGCCGCCAAGAGGATAGATTCCAGAACATAGCTCGTGGTTGTCTTCCCGTTCGTGCCCGTAATACCAATGATATTCATTCCTTCAAAGGGTGCCTCGTAGTAGCTCCTGGCCAGCCTGGAGAGGGCTGAGCGGGAATCCATCACCCTGATCTTTGTAATACCGTTCCCGATCCCGTCAAATCTTTCTCCAACCACGGCAACGGCGCCTCTCTGGACAGCATCGTTCATATAGTCGTGGCCATCCAGCCGATTCCCCCGGAGGGCCACAAACAGGTACCCGGGCTTTACCCGCCTGGAATCATAGGCCAACCCCTTTATGTCCACATCGACTCTGCCGGAAACATTTTCAACCGCTATCTCTCTCAACAATTGAGACAATTTCATTGTCTGCTGCTGCCCATGCAGTTTATCCCGGAGGCCTGAAGCTGACCTTCACAACCTGGGTCTTCTCCAACGGGCGGCCGGGATAGGGATCCTGCTTGTAAGCGAAACCCGTTCCTTCCACTATCACCTTTAGGCCCAGTGCCCTCCCTGTCTTCAGGACATCTCTCATATTCTTGCCCCTGAAATCAGGCACTACTCCACGCTCTTCTCTTGCCACCCTCTTCACTGGTGTCACAATTTGCCTTCTCACCCTTGCGAGGCCCGGGTCCTCGACTCCGACCAGGCGAATGTCAGGGTTGATCCTCAGGTGGTTGAGGCTCCAGGAGCCGATTTCCCTGAATACAGGTCCGGCGACCACGCCTCCATAGTGAACGCCTCTTGGCTCGTCCACCACGACCAGGATGAGAAGCTTGGGCCTGTCTGCCGGCACAAAGCCCACAAATATCGCCATGTACTTTTCCTTGGAATACCTCCTTGAAACGGGGTCGACCTTCTGGGAGGTCCCTGTCTTTCCAGCGACCCTGTACCCTGCAATTGCCGCCTGGGACCCCGTACCCCTTTCACTGACCACTCCCTCCAGGATTCGAACCACCTTTTGAGAGGTATCGCGCCCAAGCACCTTCCGTCTTCTCTTTGGCCCTATTCTTTTGATCACGTTGCCGCGTTGATCCCGTATGGCCTTCACCACATATGGACGCATCAAACTGCCACCATTTGCCAGTGCGGCCACGGCCATGGCCAGTTGAATGGAAGTCGCACTCATTCCCTGCCCGAAGAACAGGGTTATCTTGTCGATTTCCTTTGCCTCGCCCGGCTTCCTGATGAAGCCCTCTCTCTCTCCGATAAGGTCGATCCCCGTCCTCTCGCCGAATCCGAACCTCCTCAGGTACTCGTAGAATTTCTCATATCCGACCCTCTGGCCGATCTTTACAGCGCCAATGTTACTGGAGTACACAATAATGTCTTCTACATTCATAAGGCCATGTTCCTTGGTGTCGTGGATTACATGTCCGGCGACCCTGTAGGCCCCATTTTCACAGTCAAAGAGGGTGCCAGGACTCACGATTTTTTCTTCCAGGGCCGTGGCCAACAGGAACGCCTTGATAACCGATCCTGGCTCATAGGTGTCTGTAACAATCCTGTTTCTCCACCGGCTTGGATGAAGGCCCCTGAATTCGTTGGGGTTGAATTGCGGGACAATGGCCATGGCGAGTATCTCGCCGGTCCGGGGATTGACTACGAGACTGTGCCCCGCCTTTGCGCCACTTCTCCTTACCACTTCGGCCAACGCCTTTTGCGCCCGATATTGAATATCCCTGTCTATTGTCAGGACCAGATTGCCCATATTGCCGGCATCACGATCTGACATACTGATGAAGAATGGGCGTCCCAGGGCGTCTCGCATCCTCACCAGGGTGGCGGCCGGACCCCTTAACACTTCATCGTATGCCTTTTCCAGCCCCTCCAATCCCTGGTTGTCATCGCCCGCAAACCCTATCAGGTGAGCTGCTATCTCGCGGCCGGGATAGTATCTCCTGCTCTCCCTGGTGTAACCTATACCCTCAATCCCCAAGGCCTTTGTCCTCTCGGCGACTTCCGGGGGAATTTTCCTGGCTATCCACACAAAGGACTTTGTGCTCTTCAATGCCCGGAGGATCTCTTCTTCAGGTTTGTTGAGAATCTTGGACAGATGCCTGGCCGCGTAAAGTTTCTTTCCAACCAGCCTGGGATGGGCATAGATCGATTCCACTTCCACGCTGACCGCCAGCTCGTTTCCATCCCTGTCATATATTATACCTCTTTTTGGGGGAAGCTTTACAGTACCCTTATAGTTGGATCGAGCAAGGGAAGATAGTTTATCCCTTTCAAGAATTTGAAGTTGGTAAGCGCGGGCCCAAATGACCCCCATCCCTGAAACAAAGAAAAGGGCTACAAGGTAGATTCGAAACCTGATCCATTTCTTTTCCTTTATCTTCATGGCAAAATGATTATTTGCTCTGGCGAAGGTTCCTTGAGCCCCAATCTCTTGATGTATTTTTCGAGGGATTGGGGTGACTTGAGCGTTGCCAGTTCGACTCTCAACTTCCCGTTCAGCTCCTTTAGCCTGAGTTCCTCCTCTTTCAGGCGACTAAGGTCATAGCCTATCTGCGTCCCTTCGAAATTGGACCATACGTACCCGATCCCGCTCATCATGAAAACGATTAGAATTACGGTCATGAGTAGTATCTGCCGGTGGCTCAGACGAAAGGTCCATTTCTTCTTCGGGACGTTGGTGATCCTTATGCCTGTTCCGGCATTGCGTTTACCCTCGCTTTCGAATCTCTGAATAGGTCTTACCATGGCCTATAACCTCTCTGCGGCCCGCAGAATTGCGCTGCGGGCCCTAGGATTTCTTTCTATTTCTTTCTGCCCAGGCCTTATGCCCTTTTTGGTCAGCCTCCGGAAGAGGGGCTTCTTGCCGCATTTGCACACAGGAAAATCCCGGGGACAATCGCACTGCCTCTCCCATTCCACCATGCACCTTTTCACCATCCTGTCCTCCAAGGAGTGGTAGGACAAGATGACAAGTCGCCCCCCCGGCTTGATGAGCAGAGGGGCCTTCTTCAGGAATACCTCCAGGTTTTCCAGTTCTCCGTTTACTGCTATTCTCAAGGCCTGAAAAGTACGGGTAGCCGGGTGTTTTTCACTATTGCGATAATACCTGGAAAGAGTGGAGGTGATTATCCCGGCCAGTTCCCTTGAACTTTCGATAGGTCTTCTACTCCTCGCCCGCTCGATCGCCCTTACGAGGATTCTCGCCCTCTTCTCCTCGCCATATTCCCTGATTATCCGCTCCAATTCCCCGGTGGGACTTTCGTTGATCAACTGTCGAGCCGTCAGCGGTTCATCGGGATCCATTCTCATGTCCAGCGGCTCGTCACGAGTAAAACTGAATCCCCGTCCTGACCTGTCCAGTTGGTGGCTTGACATGCCCAGATCCAACAGTATCCCCCCTACTTTTGCTATTCCCAGGCCTCCCAAAATCCCGTCGATCTCCCTGTAGTTTCCCCTGATTATGGTCACCCGGTCCCCGAGGAAAGATAGCCGTTTCCTTGAAAGACAAAGGGCGATCGGATCTCGGTCCAGACAGATCAGTCGCCCTCCATGCTCTAGCCTCTTCCCCAGGGCCTCGCTGTGCCCTCCTGTTCCGACTGTCCCATCCACATATACATCCTTCGTGGAGGTCAGGAGGTATTCTACCACGGTATCGACAAGGATTGGCATATGGGCATACTGCGACTCACTACCCTTATATGCCGAGTTCTGAGAGAGACTGACTGACATCCGGAAAACTCTCCTTGGCCCTCTCAAATTCCTGTTCCCACATCTCCCTGTCCCAAATTTCAAAGAGCTTCAACTCTCCTACTAGGACCACCTCCTTTTTCAATCCTGCAATCTCTCTCAGGTCTGGAGGTATAGTGATCCTGCCTTGTTTTATGGGGCATTCCTGCGCTCCTGAGATAAAGTAGCGCCGATAGGTGTTTACAGCCTTATCGAAAAGTGACAGTTGGGCGGCCTTCTCCTCTATGGTTCTCCAGTCCCCCCTTGAAAAGGCCCACAGGCAATTGAAATGATTAGTCAGCACCAGACACTGGTCCCCCTTGCTGTTCAATACCTCTTTGAACCTGGCAGGAATGGCCAATCTCCCCTTTTCATCCAGGGTATGCTTTGATCTTCCCCTAAACATTCTGTCCTGACACTTTATGCCACTCTATTTCACTTTATGACACTTTTAGGCCATAAACGGTAATTTGTCAAGAAAAAAAATAAATAATCAAGATAAATTAGAGGAACTTCTTCCTTTCCTACCACATATTCCTTTCTCCAGCTTGATAAGAAAAATATTTCAAAATGTTCACAAAAAACGTCCAATTCTAGATATTGTGTGTTATTTAAACAAAACACTCAAAATGTTGTGAATCCTGCCACCCCCGGTTCATCCCCGGGAAAATTCCCTTGCATAGCGCGCGTGTTGTCCATAGAATGATTTCCCTGACATCTCTGATGTAATCTTTTTCCAATAAACACAGGAGGGCCAATCATGCCGGGACTTGTTCTGTGGAAAAACAGAGAGATCCAGAGACTGAGGAGAGACATCGACCGTCTATTCGCAAGGCTGTGGGATGATTTCGGAATGGGATATCCGCATACCCTGGAAAGGCGAATGCCCCACCTGGACCTGAGCGAAACAGATGACAGTCTCGTGGTCAAGGCGGAGTTGCCGGGGGTTGATCCTAGAGACCTGGACATCTCCATAATGGAGGATCTCCTCACCATAAAGGGAGAAATGAGACAGACGACCACTGATAAGGAAGCTGCTTACCACAGGATCGAAAGAAGATATGGATACTTTTCACGGAGCATAAGACTCCCCTGCAAGGTATCGATAGATGATGCCAGGGCCACCTATGACAAGGGGGTGTTGACCATCGTGATGCCTAAATGTGAGCCCGATCGGCCACGGGAGATAAAGATCAGCGTGAAATAGTCCGGCTCCTTTTATACCCGCTGTTTGTTATGCCGGAAGAAAGTTCAAAGTGCCCCTGTAGATCATGGAGAGACGGTTTTGGATGCATGAATAGAAGGAGGTAGGATATGCCCAGGAAAAAATCGGGAGACAAGAGGGTTCCTGTTGAAAAACTGAGATGGAGGCTAGACCCGGTAACCTTGCCCTTCAAGACCACTGAGGACCTCAAACCCCTTCGAGAGATCATCGGACAAGAAAGGGGGGTGGAGGCCTTTCGTTTTGCCATGGGGATAGACAAACCGGGATACAACGTCTTTGTTACCGGGACCCCGGGATCCGGGAGGCTGGCCACTGTGCGCAGGATGCTGGAAGAAATTGCAAGCAAAGATGGAGCCGTCCCCGAGGACCTATGCTACGTGAACAATTTCAAGACCCCTGAAGCGCCGATTCTCTTAAGGCTCAAGGCGGGCCTGGGGAGGCGATTCAAGAGGGATATCCGCGACTTCGTGGAGACCTTGAAGAAGGAAGTGCCAAGGCTCTTCGAGAGCCAGGAGTACCTGAATCGAAAAAAGGAAATAATGGAGGAATACGAGAAGAGCGGGAAGGCCTTCTTTAAGGACCTGGACAAAAAGGTCAGGGAGGAGGGTTTTGCGCTCGTTGATGTCCAGGTAGGACCCATAAAGAGGCCCGAAGTTGTTCCTCTGGTGGACGGAAACCCCATGCATATAGACCAGGTCGAGGCGCTCGTGGAAAAGGGGCGATTCCCCAGGGAAGAATTCGAAGAAATGAAG
>JAFDIC010000235.1 GCA_019308525.1 Deltaproteobacteria bacterium | reverse complement strand
CGAACGCCTCGTTCGCATCAAAGACCTGTTTGATCACTCAGGTATTCAAACAGAAATATCTGATAACATAGTAGGACATATTTGGGCCAAGAGCCTGGTGTACTCTGCCATAAATCCCTTGACCGCCATACTCCGGCTGAAAAACGGCCAGATCGTGGAGAAGATGGAGTCCATCTCCCTTGCCAAGCGCCTCATTGATGAGGGGAAATTGGTGGCGCAGGCCTATGCCGTGCAGTTACCCGGCGAGGACCTTTATGATAAACTCCTGGTGGTATGCCGCAGCACGGCCGAAAACCTCTCTCCCATGCTACAGGATATCTTGAACAACAGACCTACCGAAATCGAAGCCTTAAACGGGATGATCTTTTCCCTGGGAAGAAGAAAAGGCATCTCCACTCCCCTACATCAGGCCATAACGGATCTAATTCGATTACTGGAGAAATGGGGCAGCCGCGGGGAATTCGGATCGTAGAGAAAGACAGTATTTTTCCAAAACAATTAGGAGTTGATCCAATGAAGAAAAAGACCGAAAGGCGTTTCTATCTCAAGCACTTCAAGGCCATCAGTCATGCCATCGCCACCTATGAAGACCTGGATATCCTGATGCGGCACCTGGTAGAGGGGACCCAACGCACCTTTGGCGCCAAGGGCTGTAGTATTATGCTGCTGGATGAAAGGGAAAAACAGCTCATTCACGTAGCCAGTTGCGGCATTAGTGAAGAGTATCTCAACAAGGGCCCTGTTTTCTTTGACGAGGAAGACTGTGCCTTCCGGACAGGTCAACCCGTGTTTGTAGAGAACATGCAAGATGATCCCCGAGTTCAATATCCTGAGGCGGCGGCAAAGGAAGGTATAGTTTCCATGCTTTCCATCCCGATCAAGAGCCGAGAAACTACCATCGGAATCCTGAGGATCTACCACGGGGAGCCCTCTGTGCTTGATGATGAGGATATTGACAGCCTCTCCGTATTGACCTTGCTCCTGGGGCTGGTGATTGAAAACAATGGACTCAAGAATTTCCTGGAACAGGTGAAGATCGCCCTGGATAGCCTTCCCCCCAGGATGCTTAAGGAAGTGTAGAGTGTGAAAGGTCGCGTATTCACTGACACCACTGAGATTTTTTCCATAGACTATGGTGACATTATTAGGGTAGGAGAGAAGCATTACCGCGTAATCGGACATGAGAGAGAATATCGTTTCGGGCTGGAAGATCCCAAGTTCTGGGTCAAAAGGGTAATAGAGATTGAAACAGGAACAAAGAAGATCATAAAATTGTCTTTTTTTGAGGCTTTCGAGACCTCCCTGGGAGGGGTGAAGGTAAGGTGCTTCAGAAACCCCACCAAGGAAGGTGAAATACTGGACCTTGTCAAGGATCATCCCTATTTTATGCATGGTACTGCACACATTGATGAAAAGGGAAACAATATCAGGATCCTGGAAATAGTGCACGGCCCGAACTTCCTGAATTACATTGATAATCTGCCCATGGGGCACGAGAGGTATTTTCATACCATACTCCCGGACATATTGATGAAGCTTGCAAAGGCCTTTGAAGCGATCCGCTTTCTCCATTTACATGGTTTCAAACACGGAGACATCAGGAATGACCATATCATTGTTGAGCACAGTACGGGAAACTATGTATGGATCGACTTTGACTATGATTATGAAACCAGTGAAAATCCCTTTGGCTTGGATCTTTTCGGCATGGGGAATGTGCTCCTTTATGCGGTGGGAAAGGGTTTCCACAATCTTTACATGATAAAGCATGACACTTTCCTGTACAAAGACCTGCTTGAACGTCTCGACCCTGGAGATTTCTCCATACTTGATAAATGGAGGTTCGTTAACCTGCAAAAACTGTTTCCCTATATACCTACTCCCTTGAACGATATCCTCATGCATTTCTCAAGGGGTGCAAATGTATACTATGAGTACGTTGAAGAAATCATTGAAGACCTGAATAGGTCTCTCCATGCAATCGAATGAGGAGCGGAGGATCATCTTGGCAAATTCCATCCTTATTTCATTGAACGACTCTTTGAGCTCCAGGGCGGCCCTGGAGTTTCTGGGGAGACTCTCATTCTGCCCCGAGGACACTCATATCACCCTTTTTCACCTTTACAGAAAGCCCTCTGCAAGCGAAGAATTGATGGGTAAGAAATTTACCGAGGAGCAACCAGCAAGGTATTTGGCGCTCCTGGAAAAGGCGAAAGAAAGGCTGGTTGAGTTCGGGTTTGACCCAGAGAAGATCAAGATCGAGATGGTTACCAAGTCCTATGGTACGGTTTCTGAAGGTATCATCGAGATGTGCAAGAAACACAAGTATGATCTTGTAATCATCGGACGAAAACGCATGTCCAAGGCCGAAGAGTTTGTCCTGGGAGATGTAAGCGTAAAGCTTGTGAGATCACTGGAAGGGCCTGCCGTACTGGTTGTCAAGTCAGGTTGATCCAAAAGCTGGCATGCATTTATATCTTGACAGGGAGTCAATCATTGACTATATTTTGCCCGGTTTCTTGGAGGGGGACCATTTCTTCATCTCATAATCAAGCAAATCAAAGTGTTTAAATCGCCACTAATAGGAAGGGAGGAAACGACGACCCATGAGGAAAACCCTTTTGCTTCTCTCATTGATTACAGTTATTGCTCTTGCTTTTTTTGCCGTTGGTGCTATCAAGGCCCAAGAAAAAAAGATTGAGGCCCCTGAAACAATCACGATCGAGACCAAAGGAGTAAAGAAGGACAAGAAGGGCCCGGTGATATTCAGCCATAAGAAACATCAGGAGGAATACCTCAACGCGGAAGGTAAGAAGCCCATCACATGTACCGAGTGCCATCACGAATACAAGAAAGAGGGTGGCAAACTGGTGAACGTGTGGAAAGAAGGCCAGCACGTGCAAAAGTGCAATGAATGCCATGACCCCAACAAGAGCGAGGGCAAAAAGAAGAAGATACAGCTTGCGATGCACAAGAACTGCAAGAGCTGCCATAAGGAATTGGTGAAGGCGAAGAAAACCAAAAAGGCCCCTTACAAGAAATGCACTGATTGCCATCAGAAGAAAAAAAGGAAATAAGGGATTAGTCCTGTCCTTGGCTTTACGATTGTTTTCCTAAGAAAAAAAATGCCGCCTCCACGAATGGAGGCGGCATTTTCGATCCTCAACAATATCGGGGGGCTAGACCTCTGTCACTGTGATCGCCTCCGCGTCACAGACTTCAACGCAACTCTCACAGCCGAGACATTCCTCTGCATTTACTGGAACAGACTTGCCGTCCTCCATCTCGTAGACATCCACGGGACAAACCTCCACGCATTCTTCGCAGCCCTCACACTTATCAGGATCAACCGTTACTTCGTAAGCCATTTCCTTTTCCTCCTAGACAAAATAGAATATGTTAATTATTTCAGAAAGTTACAACCTATCGCTTCCATCGGTTCAAGGAAGTGTGAATTCTTTAACAAAGTGAAATACCCCTGTCAAGCTTTTTCTCCAAAATTAATGCTTCCGGTAAAACCCAAATGCTGTGCTTCTTTGACCGATGAGGCTCCTCAAACAAGCAAGGGCCCATCCCCATGAAAGAATGGGCCCCTTTGCCTGAGACCGAGGCAGGAATCAGGCAGCCACCTCTTCCTTCACCGAGACCACTATCTTGTAAAGCACCGATAGAACAAAGAACCCTGTCGCCCACACGCCTATGGATATCATTATTTCCGGAAAGGTGGGCCAGTATTCAAATACCCTTTCAAAGGGGTTGGGGATGAAACCTCCCACAACAAGGCCGAATCCCTTGTCTATCCAGGTGGAAATGATGACGGCCCCGCAGGCGACCGCCAACATTCTTTCGTTTCTGCGCGATCCGGGGACGATCAGCAATACGAGGGAGATGATAGCAAACACCCCCGCGGCCCTCATCCATGGCACAAGTTTACCATGCCCTTCAAGGCCTGCGAACAGGTACTGGAAGGAGTGCATGTGGCCTGGAATCTGGCTGTAAAAAACCGTGAAAAGCTCCAGCAGGAAAAAGAATACGTTGAGTATCATTGCATAGGCCACAATGCTGCCCAGAGTCCTTATCTGCTCCTTTCCGGGATCGAAACTGCTCACTTTTCTGACTATGAGGCATAGGATGATCAAAAGGGCCGGACCGGAGGCAAAGGCGGACGAAAGGAACCTTGCGGCCATGATTGCAGTCAGCCAGAAGTGTCTTCCAGGAAGGCCCGCGTACAGAAATGCTGTAACCGTGTGAATGCTGAAGGCCCAGGGAATAGAAATATAGATAAGCACCTTTACCCACTTCTGGTAGGGCACCCCTTTGCGCTCCGCCGCCAATACGTTCCATCCGATCAGGATGTTCAAAAGCATGTACACGTTGAGCACGATCATATCCCAGAAGAGGATGGAAGTGGGGTTGGGATAGATCATGATGTTAACAAGGCGCGGCAGGTTGCCCAGATCGACCATCACGAACAGGCCGCACATGATGATTGCGGAAACCGCCAGGAACTCTCCCAGGATGGTAATCCTGCCGAAGGCCTTGTAGTTGTGAAGGTAGTAGGGCAGAACGACCATCACACCCGATGCCGCCACACCCACAAAATAAGTAAGCTGGCCTATGTAAAACCCCCACGATACGTCTCTACTCATCCCCGTGATTCTCAGCCCCTCAGTGAACTGGTAGAGATAGAAACCTAAACCCAGGCCCATGAGGGCCAGCAAAAAAATGATCCAGCCCCAGTACTTTTCACTCCCTTTTATCGCCTTGTCTAGCATAGCCACCTCATACTATGTAGTAGATATTAGGCCCTGTCCCCAACTCGGGCTTTCGCCTTATGGTATAGTGGGAACGGAGGGCCTTTCTAATTTCGGATTCAGGATCGTCAAGGTCCCCGAATATCAGAGCCCTCTTGTCAATCTTGCTTGCCGCTTCTACGCATGCCGGAAACATTCCCTTTGCCAGCCTCTCTGCGCAGAAGTTGCATTTCTCCACCACCCCTTTTGTCCTGGTAGGGTATTGGGGGTTCGTGGGAAAATCCGGGTTAAGCTCCTTCGGGGCCTTTCTGGGGTCTCCCCAGTTAAAGCTCCTTACCCCGTAAGGGCATGCAGCCATGCAAAACCGGCACCCGATGCAACGATGCTGGTCCATCATCACCACCCCGTCCTTTTCCCTCTTCCAGGTCGCCTTTGTGGGGCAAACCCTGCAACAGGGTGGGTTTGTGCAGTGGTTACAGAGGAGCAAGAAATGCCGCTCCCTCGCCTCCCTTGAAAAGTACTCGTGCTGCTGGCCGGGGAAAGTGTGCTCAAAGGTCTCCTTCCAGATCCATTTGATCTCTTCCTTGGGATTGCCCCAATCCGGGACATTGTGGGTCCTGTGACAGGCCTCTATACTTCTGTCCATTATCTCGTCGGTCACCCTATGGGTGTCTATCACCATACCCCACTTCTTGCCTTGTGTCAGGGGAAGTTCCTCGAGGGAGGCCTCCAGCTCTCCCGGGGCGAATAGATCAAAGGCCGCTTTGCCTCCAACCCCCAGAATGGTTGAAATTCCGGCGATCTTCAAAAATTTTCTTCTGTCAATACCCATTATGTCCTCTCCTTAGGTTCGAGATGGCAGTCCCAGCAGAAGGGTTTCACTCCCATATAATTGTGGCATTGATCACAGAATTTGGCCTTGTTGGAATGGCAATCCATGCAGGTATTCTGAAGGCTCTTCTCATAAATCTTGCCGCTGTTGCTCCTGTAAAGACGTTCGGCTTGGCGTACGGCCTCATTTCTCCAAGCATCCAGAAGCTTCATGTGATGGGTCGTCATGAAGGTCTTCGACTCCACGCAGGCCTCCGCCTCCTTTGCCTTGGCAGTGAGTTCCGGTTCAGGAGGCTTGCTGGCATATTTTCCCGTGCTCGGCCAAAAGGGAAACAGCAATAGGCCGATTCCGATAACCAGGCCCGTTATGATCTTGCCCCTATCATACATCCTCTTCTTCCTCCTCCATTCCAGGGAGGGGGTCACCTCGCAAGTTCGTTGTCCTCTTCTTCTCCCCCTCCAGAATTAGAGCATTTCCCACGAGTTCGTGAACACCGGTAATATCCACCTCAGGGACCCAGTATTCCATCAGCGGTGGAAGGGCGGCCCTGTCAATTGCGCATATGCATGCCATCATGTTGACACCAAATTTTTCGTGCACGTACTTTACCGCATTGGCCCTGGGAAGCCCGCCCCTCATCCTCAGCTCCATGTTTTCACCGGCGTTCAAACCGGCACCGCTTCCGCAACAAAAGGTCTGCTCCCGGATGGTGTTTTCAGGCATCTCGTAGAAATTGTTGCAGACATTTCGTATGATATACCTCGGTTCCTCGAGGATGCCCATTCCCCGGGATGTGTTACAGGAATCATGGAATGTCACTATGAGGTTGTCGTTCCGGCCGGGGTCGAGCTTCAACTTCCCATGCTTAATCAGGTCTGCTGTAAATTCAGTGATATGTGCCATCTTGGTGCCCTTGG
>JAFDIC010000234.1 GCA_019308525.1 Deltaproteobacteria bacterium | reverse complement strand
ACAAGGAATGCCGCGAAGCTCATAGGCAGGAAGATCAAGGGACGATGATCTGGGCGGCGCTGGCAAGCTGTTTGTTGGCTCACTCGGTCTTGAGAAGTGCAAGTTTTCTCTCTATGTTGTCCCGAATCCAGTGATCGTCCCACCATTCTATTGGGTTCACAAAAACCCCGTTGACTATCATTGCGAAATGGAGGTGGTCTCCACCGGCAAGACCGGTCTGCCCCGTACGACCGATGAAATCGCCTTTCTTGACAGCCTGTCCAGGGTCGACATCGATCTTGCTGAGGTGCCCGTACAGGGACATGAGGCCCTGTCCGTGATCCAGCACCACTGTATTGCCATATATTCCCAGGGTGCCTGCAAATATGACTCTTCCGTGGTTGGCGGCCGGAACCGGAGAATTGGCAAGCGAGGCGAGGTCTATACCCAGGTGTATTTGTTCATCGACCTTCTTTCCCTTGTAATAGTAAAGGCGCCTGTCCCCGAATCTTGCCATGGTAGCCGCGTTCCTCAGCCTCAAGAATCTACCCGCCCACATCCTCTTGGGGTCTGCCTTCTCCTTCAAATCCAAGAGCTTTTTGTGGTTCTCCTTTCTCAGTTCCCTGTTTATTATCAGGTACTTCTGGATATCTGTGGTTCCGGGGTCAAAGGAATATCGGGAGAAATAGGGGAGCACCTTTCTGAGAAACCTATCAGTGAGGTTGATTACTTCACGACGGAACTTCTTCCTCCGGATATGGTAGTAAAACCCGGATTTTGAGACATTTGCGGCCCTGTCCTTGGCCCACAGGAGGATGGATGGTTCGGAGGAAAGATCGTGGCGGACGGCAAAATATACCACGTGCATTCCCTCCCGGGCCTTTTCCATGGCAGGGAAACCCTTGAAGAACATCTCGTTGACGAAGAGGCCACTTTCATAGGCATCTGATGACGTCTGGTAGACGACAAGGCCAGCCCCCCCCATGTTGACATTATGCATGCGGCTCAAGGGCCTTATGGCAGGGGGGATGGTGTCAACAACCATCTTTCTCCTGATCTGGGCAAAGTTGCCGTCACCTCCCCGCCGCCTGGAATAATCCCAGGCCTTTAGCAGGATGTCCACCCGGCCCTGGGCCAGATTGAGGCCAAGGGGATCAAGGGAGAGGTCCTTGCGGTATCGGTGTGACCCCTGTCGGTTGAGGAGACCCTTGAAAGGAAATTTTTCCCTGAGGATAACTATCTCCCTTCCTTCCTGCCTCAGGGTCACTGTCACCTCTCTGAGGCCACGTTTTTGGTCAGAGAACTCCACGGCTACTGTTTCCGTCTTAGAGAGGAACTCCGGGAGAGGACTAATGCTTATGGCGGGCCTCTCCCCTTCGAAAATGATCGTAAGAAACCAAACGATAGCAAAGGCTATCAGTATGATTGGTATGATCGCCAGTATATATATACCCTTTTTTTTCTTTGCCATGGTCCTTCTTATCTCATATATTATCCTTGATGGCTTCATAAAAAGTCCAATTTCTGCGTTGCGCTTCATCTCGTTGTGATTGCGGCGTACGCAGCTAAGTACGCCTCATCACACGAGATTCACGCGTTCCCGCAAGCGGGATTTCGCAGGCTCAACTTGAAGACTTACTTGAAGCTTTTTACTTTGCCATCCCAATTCTGACTTTTTGCGAGTTCATTATCCTTTTCTTAGAGTCAACCTAGCTGGTGATGAGTGCATTGCTAAGGGGTTAAATAGCAGTTTAGGTTAACAATGGCAATACTTTTTGTTGGTCATTCGAAAACCTAGTTCTTGGTGCCAGACCAGAGTTCAATGGTTGTGCCGTGATATGCCCGGGAAGAATCCAGGAGCCAGAATCCAGAACAATAGGGTTCCGGCCAATATTGAACCGATGACGGGCATTGTAGGAGCGAAGGGCAATCAAGAATATTCTGACATCTGGCTTCTGATTTCTGGGTTCTCCAAAATATCGTTGCTTGTTGCGGGCTGTAGCCGCTTTGAGGGGCGGAGCAATGCCTGATCCTCAGGGCTAGGACATTTGGTCAGAGTGTGAAGGGGGACATATGAGAAGGGTTGAGCGCACCGTGGGAGTGATTGGAGCCGGGAGCTGCCCGGAAGAGGTATATGCGGCGGCCAGGGAGGTTGGATTTCAGATCGCCCGGAGGGGATGGTCCCTCGTGTGCGGCGGCCTCGGGGGAGTGATGGAAGGGGCGGCCAGGGGGTGCCGGGAGGCAGGGGGGATGAGCATAGGCCTGTTGCCAGGGTCGAGGAAGGAAGATGCAAACCCCTATATCAGTGTCCCCATCGCCACCGGGCTCGGGGAAGGGAGGAACTTTCTGGTGGTAAGGGCATCGGATCTGCTGATCGCAATTGCAGGTGGTTACGGGACCCTGTCTGAAATTGCGTTGGCGCTGAAAATCGGGCGGTCCGTGATCGGCCTGGATACATGGCGGGACATCGAGGGGGTCAAGTATGTATCCGCTCCTGCCGAGGCGGTCCAGGTCGCGGAGAAACTCTTGATGCTTCCCTAGGGAGGGCTTCCTGCCCGGAGCTCAGGGCCTGGACGTTACGAGGCGATTTTCCTGCCTATTCTTTTTACCTCTTTCATGATTTCAGGGGCGTCCAGGGTCTTGAAGTTCCTGTCCTTCATCAGGACCTTCCCGTTGACGATGACATCCTTCACGTCCGCCCCGTTTGCCGAATACACGATATTGGAACCCGGGCTGTACAAGGGAATCATATGGGGAGCCGAGAGGTCTACTACGATCATGTCGGCCTTCTTGCCCTCTTCGATTGTTCCCAGGTCTTTTTCAAGGTCCATGACCCTTGCCCCCCAGACAATGGCCATCTTAAGCACGGTATCAGCAGTCATTGTCACGGGATCCATGGAGAAGACCTTGTGCACCTTTGCCAGGGAGTCCATTTCCCGGAACAGATCCAGGTCATTGTTGGATGCGCAGCCGTCTGTTCCGACTCCAGGGTAGAGGCCGGAGCTGATCATTTCGGGTATCCTTGCAAGGCCCGAGGAAAGCTTCATGTTGCTCTCAGGCACATGGACCACCTTGACCCCCCTTTGAGCGAGGATACGGATTTCCTCCTGGTCCACATGGATTGCATGCGCGGCTATGAGGCGGGGGGAAAGCAGGCCGAGCTCGTCCAGGTATTTCACGGGGCGGGTCCCGGTCCTATTCAGGATTTCCAGGACCTCTTCCTCTGTCTCTGAAAGGTGGATCTGTAAGGGGAGAGAAAACTCGTCGGACAGGGCCCTTGCCTCTGTCAAGGTCCTTTGTGAACAGGTGAGCGGGCTATGACAGAAGAGCCCTGGGGTTATCAGGTCCGAGGACCCAAACCACTTTTCCAAGAAGTCCCTGCCTTTCTTGAGGTTGTCCTTGGGGTCCGGCACACCGGGGGCAGGGAAGTCTATTACACCCTGGGCAACGAGGGCCCGGAGGCCTGCCTGTTGGAATGCCCTGGCCGTGGAATCCTGGAAAAAATATCCGTCCACAACACTGGTAGTGCCCGAGGCTATCATCTCCAGGCATCCCAGAAGGGCTCCCCAGTACACGGTCTCAGGGTCGAGATGTTCCGCTTCCGCCGGAAAGATTTTTTCAAACAGCCACTGCTTGAGGGGAAGATCATCAGCAAGTCCCCTGAAAAGGGTCATGGCCGTGTGGGCATGGCAATTTACCAGGCCCGGCATAATAATCGCGTTGCTTGCATCGATTACCTCGGCGTTCTCATAAAGGGGGGCGGAGTTTTCGGTTCGATGGATCCCAAGGATTCTGTCCCCCTTGATCAATACAGAGCTGTTGTGCAAGGGTTCTTGTCCTTCACACATCGTGAGCACTGTCCCGCCCTCCACAACAATGTCGGGTTCAAATGTATGCTCCGATTGTCTCCTGGATGAAAACATTATGATGCGCCGCCTCTTTCCACTGAATCTGGATCTCAAAAGGGTACTGCAATTCTTGAAGACCTTTTCAAAGCGCTTTGAGATAATGGCAAAATCTTATATATTTGAAGCATCGGAGTCAAGGAGCGTGGGTTTCCTAGAGGAGACCCGTGTGAAAAGAGCTCTTGCGAGGGGAAAGCCATAGCCAATGCCTTCGACCTTGTCGGGAAACATCGAGTTGCGACCAGGTGAGTCCATAGATGAATTCATGGAGGGGAGGCTCAGGCTGATCCAGTCAAAGACCGGCTATCGCTTTTCCGTTGATGCCGTGCTCCTCTCGGAGTTTGTCACCATCAGAAAGGGAGATTGTCTTATCGATATTGGAACAGGGTGTGGAATAATACCACTCCTGTTGCTGCTTACGAAGCCCGTTGGATTCGCCCTGGGCCTGGAGATCCAGCCGAACCTGGCGGATCAGGCCGCGAGGAATGCCAGGTTGAATGGTCTCCAAGGGAGGATGGAAGTAGTGTTGGGGGACCTGAGAGCCCCGCCCCTGAAAGGGGGCATTGCGAACGTGGTGACATGTAATCCCCCCTATCGCCCCAGGAGGAGCGGGAGACTGAACCCGGATATGGAGAGGGCGATTGCCAGGCATGAGATAAGGGCGTCCATGGATGACATCATAAACATGTCCCGGGCAGTGCTGAGGGACAAGGGGAGGCTGGCAATGATATATCCCGCAGCGCGCCTGGCCGATCTCATGGTCAGGATGAGAATATCCGGGTTGGAGCCCAAGCGGATGAAGGTCATTTACCCTGGTGCGAATTCAGAGGCAAAGCTGGTCTTGATAGAGGCCCTGAAAGGAGGCAGGCCGGGTCTCAAGATATTGTCCCCGGTTATCGGCTAGATTCCATCCAAAAATGGCCCTTTTCCGCAATCTCTGCGTCAAACCGCCGGGTTGGTTGTGAGACGTACTAATCGTACGTCTCCGCCCAACCCCTTGTTTTCCTTGATCTTGCGAAAAATTGCTCGTTTCTACCCTGGAAACTTCCCGTGTGTTCATTTTTGACATGTGTATGGACACTGCCGGGAAAACCGCACCCGGGACTATGAGATAATAACCCCCTCCTTCTCCTTCATATCCCCTTCAGAGGTAGGTACGACGAGATGGCCTGGGCTGGAGGTTGTCAAGACTTGAGCCTGAATTCAATCCGTTTAACGGCCTTTCGGTTCAGTCTCTGATTCAATTTTTCCACGATGGTGGCTTCAAAGAATTGCAGCTCCTGGAGCCATATGGGGTCCGCCACCTTCACCCTGAGGAGGCCGTTCTTGATCCATGAAGGTTGCGCATACTTGGAGGTGACGGGACCAACCACCTCGTCCCATATCTTCCATATCAGGGCGTCCCTTGGGTTGAAAGGCAGATTTTTGTCACCCAACAGCTCGCTTATGACATCACCAAGGGAAGTGAAGGGCTCGTTTTTCTTGTCCATGGTATAAAGGTTTTAGCTCTATTGCGTTATTTCTTGACGAACTCGGTACTTCTCTGTATGCTAGCACAGTAAGTCATTCTTGAAAAGGTGGTTATCATGGCTTGGGACTGGGACAAACTGCAGCAACAGCGGAAGTCGGGGCCGGGTGGGGCGCCTCCCCAGATGGGTGAGATCTTCAACAAGATCAGGGGAGCCAAGGGAAAATTCCCGACCCTCTGGGTCATAATTGTCGTTATCTTGATCATTTTCCTGGGTTCTACCTCCATTTACACCGTTGACGTGGACGAAGTGGGGGTGATCCAGAGATTCGGCAGGTATGTCAAGACCACCCCTCCGGGCCTGCACCTCAAACTCCCCAAGGGGATCGAAAAGGTCACCAAGGTAAAGGTAAGGTACATTTTCAAGGAGGAGTTCGGGTTCCGGACCCTCCAGGCCGGTGTCAGGACAAGGTATGCAAGAGGGACAGCCTATTTGAAGGAATCCCTGATGCTGACCGGGGATCTCAACGTAGCGGTGGTACCCTGGGTGGTCCAGTACAGGGTCAAGGACCCCCGTGAATTCCTCTTCAAGGTGAGGAATGTGCGCGGGACCCTGAGGGACCTGGCTGAGGCAACTATGCGCCTGGTAGTGGGAGACAGGAGCATCAACGAAGTGATCAGCAAGCGGGTGGAGATAGCGGTCCAGGCAAAGGAACTGCTTCAAAAGGAACTGGACGAAGCCCAGACCGGCATAGCAGTCACCACCATTGAGATGAAAAAGACAAATGTCCCGGAACCCGTCCAACCTGCCTTCAATGAGGTGAACCAGGCGATCCAGGAAAAGGAAAAGATGATCTATCAAGCCCGTGAACAATACAACAAGGCCATCCCCCAGGCCAAAGGTCAGGCGGAAAAGACCATCAGGTCAGCAGAAGGCTATGCCCTGGACCGGGTGAACCGGGCCGAGGGGGACGTGGCCAGGTTCCTGGCACTGTACGGCGAATACACGAAGGCAAAGGATGTCACCAGGAGGCGGCTCTATCTTGAAGCCCTTGGAGAGGTCATTCCCAAGTTGGGCAACAAGTACATCATCGATGCAGACCAAAGGAATTTGCTGCCCTTGCTTGGCCTTGGGAAGTACGGTGATAAAGGAGGAACAAAGTGAGACTCAAGGCTCCTAT
>JAFDIC010000233.1 GCA_019308525.1 Deltaproteobacteria bacterium | reverse complement strand
GGAAAACCGCCTGACTCTTCCGCCGATGTATCTGACTTCCCGCTGGCATTCTGTCCATGTGGGCGCCGAGTCCTATTCGTAACCTCTGAATGTGGTACCTTGGTCATGGGGTTGGGCCTCCTTATGTTTTTGTTGCCTGCCAGAGCCTATCGCATCTTGGCTAAGGCTCAACCCCAAAAACCACTTTTACAGTAGGCTCAGGAAATTACCAACCGGTTTGAACTGCTGGGGTGGAAGGCCTGGCAATTGGCACGTTTGTTGCGTATCAGTTAAATTCGAATATTCTCCGCCAGACCGTGACAAACAGGGAGGATCTTAAATGCGCCGACCAGAACTAGAGTTGATTGTTAACTGGGTATTCTTCCTTGGACCTGCCGTCCTTTCCCTAGCCGCGATGATCTCCGTGCACCTAGTGAGTTCGGCACCCAACGATTGCTTTTGGATAATGGTAGCCCTTTATTCCTTGGGCTTCATACTTTTCGTTAAGGCTAAACTGTCGCTAATATTGGGAGGGAAACGAATCACATTCGGGCCAAAGGAAATGTCTCCACATAATAGGGCCCTCTACATTATTGGGTATACGCTCATGGCCTTGGCACTTTTTCTGATGTTACCTTTGCGCATATTCCTTGCACATATTTAGCAATCGAGGCCTAACTGCTCAATGGGAAATGGGGCCAAGCATAGAGTCCATATTTTGCTAACGGCTGTCGTTTTCCACCTCCCCCTTGACTTCCCCCGAGAATTTGCTTTAATGGTCAGAGAAAAGACAATTCCTCTCCCGAGGCGGCCATGAAGCACTGGACGCGAATCCTACCGTTTCTGCTCATTTTTCTCTTCCTAGCCGCCTCCTTACATTCCCAGGACAAATTCTACAGAGTCAAGCGAGTCGTCGATGGCGACACCCTCCTCCTGACCAATGGAGATCGAGTCAGGTTGATTGGCGTCGATACCCCGGAGGTTCACAGATCCAAGAAACTCTACCGGGATGCGAAGCGAACAGGCAGGGACGTGGAGACCATAATCGCCCTCGGCAAGAAGGCCTCAGCCTTTACCAGATCCATCGTGGACAAGAAAGAAATCAGGCTGGAATATGACCAGGCCAACGCTCATATACGTCACAGGGACAGATACGGCCGCCTCCTGGCCTACGTGTATCTCAAGGACGGGACTTTCCTGAACGCGGAGATCATCAAACAGGGGTATGGGTTCGCCTACACTCGGTTTCCTTTCAGATACATGGAGGATTTTCGCCGCTATGAGAGGGAGGCGAGGGAGAACCGGAGGGGGTTGTGGGGGGAGTGATACTCGGCGCGAACTTGTGAGAAGTCCGGACTATGATTGTTGACAGTGATGAGGAGGGATAGCAATGAGAAACCGCTATTTTGGGATCATCAAAGCGTTAACGATCATTGCAATTCTCTATCTGCCGCTGTCCCTGTCCCACTGCTTCGCTAATCCGCTCTACCTTATAACCCAGCTCACAGATAACTCATACGCCGATCAAATAGACCAAGGTAGCAATCTGATTAACAAGAACGGAGCGGTGGTTTGGTTCGCAGCGGTGACTGGAATCCCTGCCTGGGACCAGATGGGATGGGAAATATTTCTTTATGATGGCACGACCACGCGTCGGTTGACAGATAATGGTATTGGGGACAGGCATCCCAGTGTTAACGATAGAGGCGATGTCGTCTGGCAGAGCTATGACGGGAACAATTGGGCGATACATCTTTATGATGCCACGAGCCAAACTACAACCGAAATATCTGGGAACACACATCCTACCGGTTTTCCTCCAAAACTGAACAATAGTGGGTACGTTGTCTGGGAGGGGCACGATGGGAATGACACAGAGGTCTTTCTGTACGATGGGGTTACCACCTGGCAGCTAACTGACAACGATAAGGATGACTCTTTTCCGAGAATTAACAATACCGGCCACGTCACTTGGTTTGGTGAAGGAGAGATTTTTGTTTTTGACGGCCTGGTCACAGAACAGCTTACCCATGACAACCTTGCAGACTCTTATCCAATGATAAACGACCGGGGAGACATAGTCTGGTTTGCTGATGACGGCAATGACAAAGAGATATTTTTCTACGATCACCGAACCAGGACCATCACCCAGGTTACCGACAACGACTATGACGATTGGTATCCTCGGATAAACGGGAGAGGTGATATCGTTTGGTTCGCGGGAGTGAATTTTGGAGGAGCATACCAGGAAAGTGATTATGAGATATTCGTTTACGAGGCCTCAAGCCGGACCACAACCCGGATAACGAACGACTCCTGGCAAGATTGGCGGCCTTATATAAACTCAGACGGTGACGTTGTATGGATGAAGGGCAGTGAAAACGGTTTTGAAATATTTCTCTATGACGCAGGCACCGGAGACACTGTTCGGGTGACTGACAACCTCTACAACGATTATGACCCTCAAATAAACGACAACGGCGATCTTGTCTGGTGTGGCTTTGATGGAAACGATTTCGAGATCTACTTTGCCCGACTGGCAATTATCAAAGTGGAAATCGACATCAAACCTGGTTCCTGCCCCAATCCACTAAATTTCAAAAGCAGAGGCGTTCTCCCCATTGCTATCCTCGGGGCCGAAGATTTTGACGTATACGAAATAGACCCTGCTTCGATCCGCTTGGCCGGAGTGGCCCCACTGCGGTCTGCTTACGAGGATGTGGCAACACCCTTCCACCTGCATGCCGACAAAGCCGATTGTTCCGACTGCACGGACGAAGGCCCCGACGGTTGGACGGACCTGACCCTAAAGTTTGATACTCAGGAGGTTGTGAATGCCATAGGCGATGTCAGCGACGGAGATTGCCTGGTGCTGACAGCCACCGGCAACCTTTTGGAGGAGTTCGGGGGCACGACGATCGAAGGTGAGGACATCCTACTGATCAAGAAGAAGGGCAAGAAATAATCCGCTCAGATAACCGGCTCTTGATGATGAGATAGGGGGAAACCTTTCTTTGCTTTTCCGGTTGTTTTATCTGATCCTAATCCAGACGATCACACCTGTTAATTCTCTCATCAGGCCACGCCAGTTCCGTGGAGAGGTTAGCGTCTGAAACCGAAGAGAGGGGACAAACGTGGTATCTTGGTCATGGGGTCTGGCCTCCTGTTTCTTGTTACCAGAGCTCATCGCATTCCGACTAAGGCTCAACCCCAAAAACCACTTTTATAGCAATTTTAGGACATCACCTCCACAAAACCGGGTCAACTCCAGTTCTCCATTTCTTGAAGATGTAATCTCTATTTTAAGGCCAGTTTTGATAGTCCTTTAAAATCTGGCTTATTGATACAACGTTTGGGTATAATGGATCCTGATACTCAACGCAAAAAAAGTTGACTTCATACGCCCCAATACGCAATTCTATGGTCTTAGATTCATATGTAGGTTGTGAATAAATACTTGTTGATATGACAGCAATGCTATCTTCTTTCTTCATAGCATTTCTGAGAACTGAGAATAATGTTTTCACAAAGCTAAATGCGTTCTTATCGTGAAAAAATCCCCAATGTTTTGAAATAAAAACAAGTTTATCAGCTTTGAAGATAATTTGTCCTAATGCCTCTTGAGGCAGGTACTTCGACCAAACCGAATAGCTTTCTTGTCCGAACTCATCACCAATCGGATGAGTAGTATGAGTCTGCAACCCTTGCTTACCCAGATACCTAAGGACTTGTGTTTTGGACATACCTAATCTTAATGTTGCGGATCCTAGACTAATATATGGCTCCTCAAAAGCCCATATTGAATTGATGGAGGAAGCCAAGAGTAGAAAAAATACTACCCAAAAGATAAATATTCTTTTCATTTGATTTACCCCCGTTCCATCAGGTTAGATAGACGCAATTCAAAAGCCTTCAAAATTTTGGTATAGCATGCATATCTCGCCCTGTCAAGCGCGAGATTATTTCGTAGAATCCACGCCTTGGGGTCAACTCCCATCTTTCCTGTAAATTTGGTTCGGCGTTGGGAGTGCCTTGACCAATGTTTGATGCGCTTTCTTGTGTGAATCTATCCCGCTCCGGTGCACCAAGTCGGTCTCCCGAGCGAGCCAGGCCGTCGCTTTTGCCAGGATCTCCCGCTCAAGCCGAAGCTGGCGGTTCTCACGACGCAGCCTTCCTAACTCTTCCCGTTCAGCCGTAGTCAGGCCGTCATGGCGCCTGCCCTCATCAAGATCAGCCTGGCACACCCAGTTGCGGATGGCCTGGGCCGAGGGTTCAAACTCCCGTCCCAGCTCCTCGGGACTAAGCCCGGCTCTCGTCAGCTCCACCATCTGACGGCCGAACTCCGGAGCATAAGGGGGTCTTGTCTTCGGCACCATGAACACCTCCTCCCAAAAGTTTAGAGTGTCCACGAAAGCTGGTCAGTTCGATGTTGGCCTCATAATTGCGTCTACCAACATGGAATCGAGGGTCCCTATATGTAGAGTGGAAAGGTAGCAGAACCCCAACATATTGCGATTGACAAATTCCCACTAATAGATTAGTTTTGTTAACGTGGCATATGCAACGAGGGGGAAGGATGTAATAATGGCGAAATTTGACTTTTTGTTTGCAAGGCCTAGCTTTCTGGGTGGTATGGCCAAAGTTTTGGATCTGGCTGGAACGCTGAATGAGTATAATTATTCTCCTAATGAAAATCTGGCAGATGCCAGGGCATTACATCTAGATTGGGAGGCAGTGAGACTGGACCTGATGACCGCCATAGAAAAATACAAGTCTCCCCACCCCACCAAATGAGCAAACGGAAGAAACCAAGAACTTCCTCATCTGAATCCCAGCTTTTACCTGCAAAGGAAAAAACACGAAAACAGTTAATAGGAGAAATTGAGAGCGTTGGCTTTTCTGGCCCATTACCTCCACCTCAAATCCTAGCTCAGTACAATGAGACCGTGCCTGGTGCAGCTGAGAGAATCATAACTATGGCAGAAACGCAATCCAAGCACCGGCAAGCCCTTGAATCAGCTGTGATTGAGTCAGATATCAGGCAAAGCAAGACAGGGTTGGTTTTTGGTTTCATAATTGGGATGACAGCCATAGTTCTAGGAGCAGTCTGTGTACTGTATGGACACGGGCTTGGCGGAGGCCTTATCGGTGGTAGCGGCATCACAGGACTCGCGGGCGTCTTTGTCTATGGAACTGCAGCAAGACGAAAAGAAAGAAAAGCCAAATACAAGGGTGAACAATAGGCTTCCGAGACATGTCCGAGGATGTACCTCTCGTTTTTTCTCTGTCAAGTCCCACCTTTCCCCCTGTCCAGTCAATGGGACCCATCTCTCCTTTCTTCTGATCCCTCGTAGAGTTCGTTCAAGGGACGCACGAGCTTACCACAGTCCACGGATCAAGGCGACTTTGTGAATGCCTCTAAGCCTCTCCTAGCCTCTAACTCCAGAGACACCTGCTGCAGAGACTTCGACTTCGCAAACCGCGTGACGTGGCCGGCAGACACGATAAACTGAGCTCCCGCTCTTCAGCGAAGCTGTAACACGGTCAGTTATAGCGGCCGGTTAGAAAAGCGAATTCTGGGGATTCACGCTATGAGAACAGAGACTCCGGGAACCGGTTTAGTGCGATAACTCGAGGCAATTGACCGGCTGCCCCACGGACACGAAATCCACCTCCGCCCGGTCTTTCCACAAAAAGTACCTCTTGATCGCGAAAGTTCTCATCTATTGCACTCGCATACTCGCCGTAAGTCAGAAGACACACCCCAATCCGACCGCAGACAAGAACTATGAAGGTTTTCTCATGGTACCTACCGAACAGATCCCTTACCTCCTTCTGGTGCCGTGGGGAGAAATTAAACTGCCATGGGGTATAATCGTTCTCGGTGTGTTTCACGTAGATGCCCACGTCATGGTTGACTGCGTAGGCACTGCTGCCGTAATCTGGTAACCGCGTTAATCCGGTGAATTCCCCACGGGCTGCGATGAGAGACAACGCTGCCCCGTGATAAAAGTGCTTCTCAGGTATAGCCATTCCCGACCTCCTAATAGTCTTGTTGGATCCGCTGGATCAACTCTTCACTCCCTCAATTTAAAGGTTATCCTACAAACGCCTTAACGGCTTACCGATAAGCTAAGAACGCCGAAGGCGAGCGCCTGCCCCGTTGGCCTTGCTAGCCCTCCTTCACGCCGTTGCCCATGCCTCTGACAACACCTCTGCCTGCTCGAGTACCGTCTGGGTAGCCTTCTCCTGCTTGTCGGGTGGGTAGCCATGCTTGCGCAGAATGCGCTTGACCAGTACCCGCAGCCTAGCTCTCACGTTTTCCCGAATCGTCCAGTCGACCCTAACGTTGTTGCGCACCGTCTCAACGAGCTCCCGCGCGATACCCCTAAGAGTTTCATCGCCGAGGACCTGTACGGCGCTGTCGTTTGTTTCCAGGGCATCATAGAAAGCTAGTTCTTCCTCACTCAACCCTAGATTCTCACCCCGACGGTCGGCCTCCCGGATTTCCTTAGCGATCGCAATCAGATCCTCAATCACACGCACTGCCTCGATGGTCCGGTTCT
>JAFDIC010000232.1 GCA_019308525.1 Deltaproteobacteria bacterium | reverse complement strand
TGCTTTTTGTCCCGACCTTTGCCGATGACCTTCCTTTCTTTCGTCCCCATTTTTCCTCAAAACTCTTTTGGTTCCTGGCCTATCCCGTCAACCCAGGCCGAACTCCTTGGCCGTTTCCACCATGACCTTGAGGTTTTCCACCGGGGCGCCCGGAGGGACCCCGCAGCCACTCATGAGGACGAATTGCGCGGTGCCTGCCTTGCGCAGGCTGCCAAGTGTGTCCTCCCTCACCTGGTCTCTTGTGCCGAGGAACAGGGAGTTAACGGGATCTACGTTTCCTCCAATGGCTACGCCCCGTGCCAAATCTCTGGATTTTTCCAAATCCATGCACTGATCCAAGCTTAGTACGTGGAAACCGGTATCTTTCATTTCACGAAGCATCGGTGAAGTATCGCCGCACATGTGCAATATGCAGGGCACTTCGAATTTATTGACCAGGACCTGCAACCTGGGCAACACGAATCGCCTGAACATATCACGGGAAATCATGGACGCCGATGCCGAGGGCTCGGGAATGAAGAGGGCATTGGCCCCGCTCTCTATCAGGGCATGGCCGAATCCTATCAAGAAATCATTTATCCTATCAAGCAACCCGTGGAGCACGTGAGGCCTTTTGATGACCATCCTCATAACCTGGTCAGCTTCTATAATCCTCGTAGCGGAAGTGAATGCTCCTTCAAAGGCCCCAAGCACCAGGATTTCCCCATTGCCGTAGGAATTCAAGCGACCAACCAGTTCAAGTACCATGGGGAGCCTCCCCGTCCCTTTCGGGTCAGGCGCAGGGAACTCCTCCAGATCCTCCATGGATTCCAGCTTGAATGCCAGTTGATCCACAATCGGGCCGGTTCGAGCGTATCTGACCCTGCACCCAAATGCCTCAGGAACATAAAGGGGATCTGCGTAAGAGAAAAAGGCATCATGTCCAACGGCCTCCATGGCCCTTACCTGTGCCCTGGCAATTCCCTCAGGGTCCCGCGCCAGCTCCGGAAGGGGAGTATCGGAAAAATTGGCGGCAGCCCAACCCGCAATCATAGGGACTACGGGCACCCGATCCTTGGGTGTCCCCCTAAATGCATCTGTGAACCTGGCCGTTGCGCTGTAAGGCATAACATTAGCACTCCTTTCACAAAATGGTGGTTTCCCGGGCTGAAACTACGAAATGCCCAGCCGTTTTGCAATTACTTTCTCAGATCATTCTCTCTATCTCTTTCAGCTTGGCCTTGAGCCTCTTCTGAGAAACAGGATACAGGGTCTTGAGTTCCTGGGCAAACAGGGAAACCTTGAACTCTTCCAACATCCAGCGAAACTCTTCCAGCGCCTCTCTCTTGGCAGGAGACGCATAGTGCTCCATTTGTTTGGCTTGCGTGCGAAGAGCTTGCTCAAATATCTCCAACTGGGCTCCCTTTCTCCGGTCCTTCCCTGGATCATTGCTCCCCCTCTCCAGCCTGATCTTCATGGCCTTCAAATAGCGCGGGATATGGATCAGCCTCTCAAGGCTAAGGCGCTCCGGGAAGTTGATAGGGACAAGCTCTTCCAATTCCTGCCTTATCCTTGAGCATAGTTCAAGAACGGCACTGTTAGACCTATTGGCCTTTTCGATACGGTCCATTGTCCCTCGTGTCTCTTCATAGGCGCTCAGCACCCTCACCGTCTGGCTCCTCAGCTCCCTTGCCCTGGACAACATGTTTCTTCTGGCAAGCTCGGCATGTGCTTGGAACTCTGAGCCTGTTCTAATGTTCTTGCGGAAAAATTCCCCCAGGACTCCTTCGTACATGGCCTTTTCAAGGGCGGCCTTGCCTCCGAAATATGTTGCCGCCACGGAGCCAATATCCGGCAAGACCAGTGACCTTCTGAGAAATTTGGTATCTTTTGAAAAGCAGGCGGAGAAGAGGTGTTGCGCCTCTTTCCACCCACCTGAATCTCCAGTGCACTTACCAGCATCGCTCGTTGCTGTATTCAGCAACTGCCCGATATCTCTGCTGGCTTCAAGTTCCCTGCCCTTCTCGTCAATTATTGAAACTCGCACCTTGAGGTGATCGGGTATGTCCACCTCAACCCATACCCTGGCAGGAATATCCACTCCGAATCTCGCGTAGATGAACTGGGACAGGGCCGAGAAAAGGGGCTGGTCCCCCGGCTCCATCTCTTCCAGTATTATTTCAACTGTTCGTGGAACGGGCACCAGGTATCTCCTGTATCTCTTTGGAAGCCCTTTGACAAGGGCCAGGATCTTTTCCTGATAAAGCCCTGGAATGCCCCGTTCAAGTCCCCCCGGTGGTACTTTCGACCTCAGGGGAGAAGGAATCCGAACAGTGGCGCCGTCCACTTCAGTGCCGGGGGCAAATTTATAGGAGACCCTCAATCGATCTCCTCGGATGGCCAGATGATCCGGATAGGCCGACAACTCCTCCCTCCCGGGCTCGGCCAGGACAAGTTCTTCCTCCTTGAACTTCAGAAAATCATCTCCACCGCGCTCCTTGATCATCCCCCTGAGGGAGGGTAAATCTCGCACCCCCTTTAACCTCTTAGAATAAAGCCCTGCAAGGGTCTCATCGTCTATCAGGATATTTCTCCTCCTCAACCTCTCTTCCATAGCTCGGATTTTTTGTATAAGTTTCTGGTTGTGGCGAAGGAAAGGCGGTTTTTCCCGAACTCTTCCTTCTACCAGGGCGGAGTGGATGAATATCTCATGTGCCTTCTGGGGGTCGATCGCGCCGTAAGAAACAGACCTGTTCCTTGCTATTGGCAGGCCATAGAGGCTGACCAGTTCATCAGCCACCACTTCTCCCCTGGACTCGTCCCAGCGTGGATTTGTGTAAGATCTCCGGCACATATCGCCTGCCAGACCCTCAAGCCATTTACTATCGATCCTTGAAACGGTCCTGGCAAACAGCCTGGATGTCTTGACGATCTCCGCCGCCACTATCCAGGGAGCGCCCCCCTTCCTGTTGAACAGTGCAGATCCTGGATAGATCATTACCTCTCTACCTCTCGCCGCCAGGTACAGGTTCTTCTCCTTCTTCATTGCAATATTGGACAACAAGCCGCTCAGTATGGAACGATGGATTGCACCATAGAGGGATTCAGTCACTTCTCTCTTGCCCGCTCTCCCCAAGGGTATTCTCTGCTCCCGGAGTATGCTCCTGATCTGCTCAAACACGTAGGCCCATTCCCTCATACGAGCGAACGATAGATAACGCTCTTTGCAGAATTTCCGCATCCTGGCCTGGGTCTTGAGTCTCTTCAGGGTGTTTTGGTATTTGTTCCAAATATTGAGCAGGGTAACAAAATCCGAATCAGGATGCTTGAACGGGGCATGAACCCGGTCTGCCTCAATCGCTTTTTCCAGGGGCCTTTCCCTGGGGTCCTGGATACTGAGCGCGGATGCAATAATGGCCACCTCCCTGACGCAACCTTCCTTTCTCGCCTCCAGGATCATCCTTGATACCTTGGGATCCATGGGCATCTTCGCCATCAAACGCCCGGTGTCGGTCAGCAAGACCCTATCCCCATGCTTCCTGATTGCGTCGAGTTCAAAAAGCAGATCAAAGCCGTCCTTTATCCTTCTTGGGCTGGGCTTGTCTATGAAGGGAAAGGAAGAAATGTCTCCCAGGTCCAGGTGTATCATTCTCAGGATTACTTCCGCCAGGTTTGAGCGCAATATTTCAGGTTCCGTGAACGCGGGGCGGGCGTGGTATTCTTCCTGGGAATACAACCTGATACAGACCCCGTCGGACACCCTGCCACAACGACCCATTCTTTGATCAGCACTGCTCCTGGAGATGGGGCTCACGGGCAGACTGGAAATCCTCGTGCTCGGAAGGTACTGGAGAATCCTGGCGAGGCCAGTGTCGATCACGTACTTGATACCAGGAATCGTCAGAGAAGTTTCCGCAACATTTGTCGCAACCACGATCTTTCTCCCTCTATGGGAGTAGACACGACCTTGATCGGCGCTCGAAAGTCTCGCAAAGAGCGGCAGGACACCTGTCCCTGGATAGTTTCTTCCTTCCAGCCTCCCGCAGGTCTCCAAGATATCGCGCTCTGTGGGCATAAAGACAAGGATGTCCCCCCTCGCCCCTCTTCTCTGGAGTCTGTCCACGGCCTCAACCGCCATGTCAATGTAGGTGACTTCCCCTTCTTCTTCCGAGGCAGGGTCCAGCGGCATATACGTAGTCTCCACAGGATAGCGGCGGCCACTCACCTCGATAATGGGAGGATTGTTAAAGGCCCCGGAGAACTTCTCCAGATCCAGAGTAGCCGAGCTTATCACGAGCCTCAATTCCGGCCTCTTGGGCAAAAGCGTCCTAAACACGCCCAGCAACAGGTCAATATTGAGGCTCCTCTCATGGGCCTCGTCTATTATGACAGTGTCATACTCGTAGAGGTCTGGATCACTCTGGATCTCGGCGAGAAGCATGCCATCCGTCATGACCTTAATGTAGGCATCAGGGCCGGTCCTGTCACTGAACCTGATCTTGTATCCAACGAAACGGCCAACCTGTTCGCCCAGCTCCTGGGCAATACGCTGGCTGATCGTTGTCGCGGCTATCCTCCTGGGTTGGGTGCAACCGATCTTTCCCAAGATACCTCTCCCCGCTTCCAGACACATCTTGGGTATCTGGGTGCTCTTCCCGCTTCCCGTGTCCCCTGCTACGATGAGTACCTGGTGGGCCTTGATGGCCCGAACAATCTGATCTTTCTTGGATGTGATAGGAAGTTCGTCCGGGAAGGAGCACCTGGGTCGGCTCCTTTCCCTCCGCTCTCTTTCTCGGAGCGAGGCCCTTACCCTGTTCTCCAGCAATCTTAGTCTCCTGAGTATTATTCTTCGATTGCAGCGCCCCCCCTTCAAATCCTTCTCAATGCAATCAAGCTCCCGGGCAAATGACCTCCTCCCGGACAACATCGCCTGGGATATAAGGGTGGATATTCTACTGATCCTGTCTGAAATCGCCACGGGTCGGTATTTTCCCCTTCTTAAAACACCTTGGATACCAGTAAGGGGTATTTCCCCTAGCCAAGTCAAGTATAATATGAAAAATAGCCCTTCTCTGCAATCGGCAGGAGGGGGAAGCAAACTCACCATTGGTCTCTGAGTGGGAAAGGCCCGTTGACACTGGGCTCAATATGTAGTAAGAAATACTCCTCAGGAGAAACCAAAAGGGGGGGGGTTTTGCATTTACATTTTTCCGCAAAAATAATACAATACTCACTAATATAATATGAATTAAAACAAAAAGGATCAAAATGTCAGAATCTAAAGTAATTACAGTTCCTGCTTCGATGTCTTTGAAAGAACAGATAGCCGAGGTTAACAGGCAGATTACGAAATGGCTCGAGTCCCTAAATGAGCCCTTTGAAAGCGGAGCCGACCTTTTGCGCTTAAAGAAGTGCGAAAGAAAGGACGGCACCTACACCTTTCACTACGAGATAATAGAGAGGAAGAAGGCCTCAGCCTCCAGGATCAAGTAGCCAAGCATCCAATTTGCCTGCTATATCTTGGGGGAGGGGTGTATTATCGCTATTTCGGGCTTTTCCTCCAGCGGCATTCATGGCTGAGCTGACCCCAAGCCTTGAAAACCGAGCTTATCTCCCTTTTCTTCCAGCCGATACCAGGTAGAGTACAGGAACCTTACACCGCCGCAATACTTACAGGAGTCTCTTCCGTACCCGATACCGGGATACAGGAGCCTCAACTTCAATTTGAAGCTCCATCGTTCCGATCTAACTTTTTCATCTTTTGCCAGTTCCCCAGGATTGTGATAGAATCATCGTTGTCTCAGTCTATTGACCTTATGCTTGACTTGAAAAAGGTGAGAAATTGAGGATTCTATCGATATGTCCACTAAAACCACTCCTTCCCAGAACTTCATAAGAAACATCATAGAAGAGGATGTTAGGAGAAAAAGAAATGACGGTCGGGTCCATACGCGGTTCCCTCCCGAGCCGAACGGTTATCTTCACATAGGCCACGGCAAATCCATTTGCCTCAATTTTGGTCTCGCCGAAGAATTCAACGGGCTGTGCAACCTGCGCTTCGACGATACCAATCCCATTAAGGAGGAAGAGGAATTTGTTGAATCCATCAAGGGAGATATCAAGTGGCTCGGCTTTGACTGGGGAGACCGGGAGTACTACGCCTCTGACTATTTTGATCAGCTCTACGATTGGGCGGTTAAGCTCATCAGGGACGGAAAGGCATACGTGGATCATCTGAGCGCGGAAGAGATCAGGGAATATCGCGGCACCTTGACCAGCCCGGGAAAGGAAAGCCCTTACAGAAACCGATCGGTGGAGGAGAATCTGAATCTTTTCGAGCGAATGAAAAACGGGGAGTTCCCGGAGGGTGCCTGTGTACTTCGTGCCAAGATTGACATGGCTTCACCCAACCTGAACATGCGAGATCCTGTTATGTACAGGATAATTCATGCGACCCATCACAGGACCGGAGATAAGTGGTGCATTTATCCAACCTATGATTTCGCGCATGGACAGTCGGACTCTATCGAGGGAATTACCCACTCCGTTTGCACCCTGGAATTCGAG
>JAFDIC010000231.1 GCA_019308525.1 Deltaproteobacteria bacterium | reverse complement strand
GTGGGTATGCCTGTCTCGGTATCCCAGCCTCTTACCCTGTAGTAATCCCGAAGCAACAGGTCCGCCTCGAAGACCTGACCTGTTGCCGGGCCGTCGGGTAGGGGTTCCTCGGTAAAACGGGATGGGTAGACATCGTCTTTTCGGTCGAATCCCTCCCTGTAATTGAACATACGCTCCAGGTTCACGACTCTTTCGCCAACGAGGAGGAGGAAGGCAGGATCAAGGAATTGTTCCTGACCGGTAGCGCTGGAAAGGATCCGTCCGAAGAGTTCATGGTCAAAGTAGCGGGATGCAAATGCGCACATTATGCCAAGGTTCCATATGGCCCTGTTATCCTGGTTCCATTTGGTCAGTTCCCCTTTTCCCTCAATGGTGAAGCGGTCTATGGACTTACCCCTGTATGGCACTCCGAATATCTCCTGGCCCGCATACCCGTAACCATGGTCCGCCCCGAGGCTGGCGGTCATCATGCTGAGCCCGTGGGCCTTGGCTCCTCGAGGATCGTAGGCCGGTATCTCCAGCCCTTTCACATGCATGGCATATTTCTCGCTGCCTTTTCCGAGCCTTCGGGACGCCTCCCTCGTGCCTTGAGCAAGCAAATCTCCGATCCCCTGCCGGTAAGCTATTTGCCTGATGATATGCAGGACCGGTTGATCGTTCCCGTAGGCCAGTTCAAGTCCGCCTGCATCCTCCTTTGTTATTATGCCCCTCTCATAGAGTTCATAGGCAAAGCCTATGGCATCACCCGTGGAAATGGTATCCAGCCCCAGGTCATCGCACATTTTGTCTGCCGCCACGGTCAACCCGATATCCGTGCACAGCACGGGGCCGGTAAAGGCCCATATGGTTTCGTACTCAGGCCCCTCGCTCCAGGAGCCCGCATACCTTCCATGATTGATCTTTGTGAGGCTGCCACAGTGGAGCATACAGTTATGGCAGGCGGTATTTCGTACCCGGATCGTGTCAAAGGCGGAGCTGTCGATTTTTTCATATCCCGGCAGGACGCCTTCCCTGAAATTCCTGGTGGGAAACATGCCCAGGACATTGGTGAATTCCGCGTTCTGGGTTCCCCGAAGGGAGAAATTTTCAAAGTTGGGATCACTCCTGTACCGTTTCACCTGCTCCCTTACTGCCTCCTTGAAGGATTCGGGATCTGCGATTGAGACCTTTTCCTTGCCCCGAACGGCAATGGCCTTGAGGTTTTTTGCCCCCATGACCGCTCCCCCGCCACCCCTGCCGGCTGCCCGGCGGTCTGAAAAGACCCCGGCGAACTTAACCCCTCGCTCCCCGGCAGGGCCGATACACGCAATACGTACCCTGGGATCATGCAGTTCTTCTCTTATGAGGGTGTGGGTGTCGTCACAACCCAGGCCCCAAAGATATGTGGCGTCACGCAGTTCATAGGAGCCGTTATGCACCCACAGGTAAACTGGGTTTTCCGCCTTGCCCCGTACGATGATCACGTCGAACCCGGTAAACTTGAGTTCTGAGGCAAAGAAGCCCCCCCCACTCGACTTAAAGAAGCCTCCGGTAAGAGGAGACTTAAAAAAGATTTTCCACCGCCCGAAGGACTGGGCGCTGGTCCCGGCCAGCGGGCCGGCAACAAATATGAGGACGTTGTCTGCCCCCAGGGGATCAACATTCGGGCTCAGCTCGTCATACAGGAGCTTTATTCCGAAGCCTCCACCCCCAACAAAATCCCGGATAAGCTTTTCATCAAGGGATTCTTCCCGAAAGGTACGGGCACTCAGGTCAACATGCAGGATTCGATCTCGATACCCATTCATAGTAATAATGCCTCCCAAAAAATTGGTCCTTCTCCGCTCCGCGGCAGTCGGAGATGGTGGTTCTGCCGTGATATGCTGGCGAAGAATCCAGGAGCCGGAAGCCTGAATAAGGTTCTCCAATGCTGAGTCTACATTACAGACTTCTTGCAGGGAAGCGACATCAAGATTCCTCTGACTCCTGACTTCTCGTATGAAACTTCAAGGAGAAAGTTTCATTCTCGTTCAAACCGGGCCCTTTGTCCCCGGATTTCTTATTCTGCCGGATGGTCGGAGGCCACAAGGCCCCTCCATGCAACTGGCGCAGGAATCAACTATACTGTCTCGGGCAGGGATGTCAAGAATGTATTTGAACCACAAAAGCTTTCAAGAGGTTCTTGAAAGACCCCGAAAGGGCCAAGCAAGACAAAGGAACGTCCCAGAGGAATCCGTGGTTGATTGCCATTTTTTGCTTGTAATCTTGATCGCTTTGGTTTAAATAACGCTATTTAAGTAAAAGCTTCAAGCAACGTCATTCCCAGAACGATTCAATAACCCGGGTTTCTAGGGCTATGGAGCATGTCTTACTCTTAAATATCACTTACGAACCTCTGCGTACCATTGACTGGAAGAAGGCCGTCACAATGCTGTGCCTGGGCAAGGTGGAGGTGATCGAAGAGTACAACAGGGAGATTCATTCGGTCAGTTTCACCATCAAGCTGCCCGCGGTTGTGAGGCTCCTGAGGATGGTCAAAAGGCCAAAGGGCACGGTCAAGTTCTCAAGGCAAAATATCTATGCCCGGGATCGCTATCAATGCCAGTATTGTGGTGCCAGAAAACCTGCGGAGGAGCTCACCTATGACCATGTCCTGCCCAAGGCGAGGGGGGGCAAGACCGCATGGGAGAATATAGTGACTTGCTGCGTTGAGTGCAACAGGAAAAAGGGTGGACGGACGCCGGCTGAGGCCCGAATGAAACTGATACGCAAACCAAAACGACCCACGTGGCTCCCTGCAATCAGGATTACCATAGGTTTCAAGGAGATACCGGAAAGCTGGAGGGATTATCTTTACTGGAACGTGGAACTTCTGGAGTAACAGGCTTGTGGGTGGAAACCCCTTCCCGAATTTGCCCCCCTCACCTCCAAGCCCGCAAGCCCTTCCCCCGGAATCGACCAGCCCAAACAGGCGCATTTCAGACATCGTAGATTGAATTATTTTTATTGACAAAGTCAAAAAACTGTTTACTATTCATGAACCCTCACAAGGAAGATTGGTGAAACACGGTGAAACAGGGGATGCCTCTTTGGCGGGGCAGGGGGGTAGAACCATGATCAGCCAGGGAGAAACCATGACAGGCGATAAATCCCGGGGTAAGGCCGGCAAGAGGGGGGGCAAGGTACGGGAAGATGATATTCGCGCCAAGATCCTATCCAACCTCATGAAAAGGAAAGAAGAGGTAGAAAGGATCCTCGATATCTTGAGAGACAGCCGGGAAGAGTACAGAAGTCTGAAATCAGAGGATGAATTCATTGAGGAGCTGGACATTGCGGGCCATGAGATCTCCACTCAGACCTATTACAGCCTTCTGGAAAGAAAGACCCGTGAACTGGAGAAGGTCAACATGCTTATCACCAGGCTTGAGCAGGATGAAGAATTCGGTCTTTGCGAGGAGTGTGGAAAACCGATTCCTGTCGCCAGGCTAATGATAGTTCCAGAGGCTACCACATGTGTTCCGTGCCAGCGAGAGATAGAAAAGTTGGATTCCAGACAGAGGGCGCCAGAGCGAGTTTTCCTGGGCGTAGGAAAAAAGAGGGACATGGATTGGGAAGAACCCGAGGAAACCGATGATAAGCTCTCCATCAAGATCGAAACCGATATGGACGATCTTTCCCTGACGGACCTGGGGGACGAGGGTGTAGAAGACGATATTGATAAGAACCACTGATCATGGGAATAGCCCCGAGATCGCCCGACAACTTCCTTGTTGTAGAGCGGGGTCCATTCATCCTTTCTTCATTCTCTTCACAATAGCCTTTGCCGCAATAATACCGCTGGCGGATGCCTGGAGTAACCCCCGGGTGATGCCTGCGCCATCACCTATGGTGAAGAGATTCTTGACCGCGGTCTCCATTTCAGGGGAAACGTCGATACGATAGGAATAGAATTTCACCTCTACGCCATAAAGCAGCGTGTGCATTGAATATACGCCTTGGGCGATCTTATCCAGGGCCTGAAGCATCTCTATGATGCTGAGCATATGCCTGTAAGGGAACACAAAACTCAGGTCTCCCGGGGTGGCTCCCGGAAGGGTAGGTTTTGTCAGGCACCGTTGGAGACGTTTTTGAGTGCTGCGACGACCTGCCAGCAGATCGCCCAATCTTTGAACTATGACCCCGTCGCCGAGGAGATTTGCAAGGCGCGCTATATATCGACCGTAGGCGATTGGATCGTCAAAGGGTTCTGTAAATGCGCTGCTTACGAGGATGGCAAAGTTTGTATTATCACTCTGTTTACTCGCATAGCTATGTCCGTTTACCGTAATGATCCCACCGCTTTCCTCCGTCACTACTTCTCCGTAGGGGTTCATGCAAAAGGTGCGGACCTTTTCATCAAAGGTCTTGGAATAGTGTACAAATTTGGATTCATAGGCGGTGTCGGTGATTTCCTTGAAGACCGGTGCGGGTAGTTCCACGCGAACACCGATGTCCACAGAAGTGGGTTTTGTCCCGAGGCCGAGAGCTTCAGCCTGGGCTTTCATCCAGGCCGCCCCCGATCGGCCTGGGGCCGCTACTGCGTACCTGGACCTGATCTCGTCTCCATTCGCCAGGAGGACTCCAGCGATGACATTCTCCTGCACGAGTAACCTTTCCACCTGTGTTTCTGTTCGCGTTTCAACGCGCCCCTTGAGCGAGTCGCGGAAACGGCTGAGAATATACTTGCAGTTTTCAGTGCCGATGTGACGTATACGGGATGGGATCAACTCCAGGCCTGCTATCTTGGCCCTTACGGCGAGGTCTTCGAGTTTGGGGGAGGGCATTCCGAATATCCGGTCCGGGGCTCCGTGTTCCGCGTAGACCCTGTCCGTCGATTCCAGAAGTTCGTAAAGGGTCTTTTCGGGCAGGAACTCCCGCAACACCCCGCCAATCTCAGTAGACAGGTTGAGTTTACCGTCACTGTACGCTCCGGCACCTCCCCATCCGCAAAGCCTATCCTCAGGACTTCCCGGGTCCCTCCTATCCAAGTCTTTGCCCTGTTCCAGCAACAGCACGCGGTCAACACCGCTCTCTGCCAGTGTCAATGCGGCAAAAATCCCTGCCGGTCCGGCACCGACAATAACTGCATCATATTCCATCGTCATATTCCACAGGCTCTTCTACGTATTCTCCAAACCGTTTGTTGTGTCTGAGGCCAGATCCTTACACCCCGGGACCGGAGAAAAAAGCCCCCGGTCCGTCCATGGGGAAGTTGAACGATCATGGAAGTACCTGGGGCTTTGAGATGATGAGCGCACAGCACAGGGGTATCACATAGGCCAGTGAGGTGACCCTACTTTTTCCTCTCGTGGCAGCCAGTGCATTTGCGGTATTCGCCGGCCCTTTTTTTCTCTTTGGCAAGGGCCTTATGACAGCCTTTGCAATTCAAATGGAAGGCCCTCTGGAGTCTGATGCTGGTAACGTCTATTTCTTGGGGGTCGTGACAGGTGTCACAGGTATCGGTCTCACCCCATGGTCGCCAGATATTGGGGTTTTTCTGGCTGTCGTCTTCATATTCATGGTGGCAATCCCAGCAGGAAACCCCATAGTCAAAAGAATGTTTGAAATGGGTGAATTTGACAGGTCCCTTCCTGTCCCTCTTGTAACCCTCCTTATTGAGGATGATTATGTCAAATTCCTGCACCTCCTCACCGGCTGAGGCCTCCTCCGCCGTGGCTGTCTCTTTTTGAGCCACGGCATTTTTCCCAAGGAGACCGGTAACTATCAAACCAAGGCAAAAGAAAAGAACAAGGAAACAGACCATCAATTTTCGATTCATCAAATTACCCCTCCTCCTCTTCTATTTCTAGGTGAACTTCTCTAACCTATTTCCGGGGAATAATCAAGGCATTTAATCCTTCTTTGGGTCTAATTCCGCTCAGCTTGCTGCGGATGGTCATATACGATACCCCTGGATGTGTCATGGACTTTAAGGTATCCAGGAGCCAGGTTCTGGCTTTTCAACGTCCTTGGCTGTTGCCGATCATAGCCCCTTGCGGTGCATAACAATGGCCGGGCCCTCTGACCCCGGACTTTTAGCCATTTGACAGGAATATTGTCCGTGTTCTATACTGCACAGTAGCGTGATTTCTACTGTCAAGGGGAATGGTTTAGCCCGAAGTCAAGTAAACCAGCAAATCTTTCTGGAAGGAGGAAAAGCCAATGAATACGACTATTAGCGTTATCAAGGCGGATATTGGCAGCATAGGCGGGCACATAAGACCGAGCAAGCGCCTGCTGGAAAGTGTAGAGGGATATGTGCGGCAGCACCAGAAGGGTTCATTGATAGATTACCGGATAAGCTATACCGGCGATGACATCGCGATCCTGTGCACTCACAATCTGGGCACAGAGAACGAAAGAATACACGGCTTGGCCTGGGACGCCTTTAAGGCCGGTACGGAAGTGGCGCGGGACCAGGGCCTTTACGGGGCAGGGCAGGATTTGTTGAAGGACGCCTTTGCCGGGAATGTCAAGGGCCTTGGTCCGGCAGTGGCAGAGATCGAGTTCGAGGAACGTCCGAATGAGCCCTTCCTCT
>JAFDIC010000230.1 GCA_019308525.1 Deltaproteobacteria bacterium | reverse complement strand
ACTCAAAGCGGGGATGGGACCCGGACGAAGGTATCGGCATCATCATCCCCAAGGTCCTGTTGGACCATGAACCCCATGTCAGCACCATTGCCATCGACAGCGATGAAACACTCAAAAGGATATCCCGGGAGAGAAACCTGGCCTTGCAAGAAATGGATATTCCCATCATACGGCAGTATTTCCTGCGCCAGGATATCCTCGAAGAAAGGGCCAGATACGGTCTTTCCCTGCCCACGGATGTAGAACTGGAGTATATCTCCCAGGCCCGCAGCGACCATTGCAACCACAACACCTTCAAGGGTACATTCAAATACCTGGATGTTTCTACCGGAAAAGAGATTGTAGTGGAAAACCTTTTCAAGACTTGTATCGAATCTCCCACCTTGCAGATCAAAGAGGAAAAGGATTGGGTGGTCTCTGTCCTCTGGGACAATGCCGGAGTGGCCAGATTCGACGATGACCATTACTACGTCATAACAGGGGAGACCCATAACAGCCCATCCAACATAGAAGCATACGGTGGAGCCCTCACCGGGATAGTCGGCATCTATCGCGACCCCATGGGGACAGGAAAAGGGGCAAAATTGATCCTTGGAACTTACGGCTACTGCGTGGGCCACAGAGACTACGACGGGCCGCTCCGACCCCGTCTTCATCCCAGGAGGCTATTGGACGGCGTTATCGAGGGAGTGAGAGACGGAGGCAACAAGAGCGGTGTCCCGACGCCCTTTGGGCTGGTGCTCTTCGATGACAGTTATATGGGCAAGTGCCTGGTGTTTGTTGCGGCAATGGGAATCATGCCTGCCAGGGTAGGCGATGAATCATCCCACCTCAAGACTACTCATCCCGGCGATCTAATCATCATGTCAGGGGGAAGAGTCGGAAAAGATGGAATTCACGGGGTGACAGCGGCCTCTGAAACATACTCGGAACATACGCCGACCGGCCATGTGCAGATAGGTGATCCCTATACCCAGAAGAAGATGCATGATTTCTTGTTGGAGGCCAGGGATGAAGGTCTTATCACTTTCATCACCGATAATGGAGGCGGTGGACTATCCTCTTCCGTGGGAGAGTCTGCGCGCTTCAGTAACGGATGCAGGGTTGATCTCGACAGGGTTCCCCTGAAATACGAAGGGCTCGACCAATGGGAAATATGGGTCAGTGAATCCCAGGAACGGATGACTGTCGCCGTGAAACCCGAGCACCTGAGCCGATTCATGGAGCTGTCTGCCAAGCACGCGGTGGAGAGCACGGTCATCGGTGAGTACAATGACTCAGGGTATGTGAGGCTGGATTACAGGGGTCGCACCTGTGCCCTGGTCAGGGTTGACTTCTTGGAATCGGACTTTCCTCCCTGGGAATTTGATGCAGAGTGGACACCACCAGAGCTGAGAGGCCTGCGAGAACCGGTACTGGGTGAACCCAGGAAACAAACAACCCTGCTCAAGACGATGCTTGCAAGGCCAAACATATGTTCCAGGAACTGGATTTGCAGGCAGTACGATCACGAGGTCCAGGGTGGGAGCGTAGTCAAGCCCCTCGTGGGCAAGAAGAGAGATATTCCCAGCGATGCGGTGGTCGTCCGCCCGGTCTTGAATCGTTCGAGAGGAATCGCGGTTACCCAGGCAATGAATCCATTCTATTCCCGGATTGACACCTATCATATGACAGCGGTAACCATTGACGAGGCGGTGAGAAAGATCATCGCCGTGGGCGGGAGCCCGGACCAGATCGGTGGCGTGGATAACTTTTGCTGGCCCACCATCCAATACGACCCCGTTCGCAACCCCGACGGCAAATACAAGGCTGCTCAACTGGTAAGGGCCAACTGGGCACTGAGAGACTATTGCCTGGCATTCAAGATACCTTTGCTCTCGGGCAAGGATAGTATGTACGTCGACGGCGATCTGGAGGGGCCTTTCGGCGAAAGGCGCAGGGTATCAGGGTTGCCGACACTGCTGTTTACTGCTTCAAGCATCGTGGAAGATATCCATCTCTGCGTCACCATGGACGCAAAGCTCCCCGGCGACCGGATCTATGTCATCGGTGAAACCAGGAATGAGCTTGGAGCAAGTGAATACTACCAGCTCATGGGCAAAGTCGGGCTCAACGTCCCCAGGGTGAGCGTTGAGGAGGTCTGGCCCCTCTACCTGGGCCTCGCCGGGGCCATAGGGAAGGGCCTGGTCTCTTCGGTCCACGCCGTAGCCAGGGGCGGACTCGGTGTTCACCTTGCCATGGTTGCCATGGGCGGGGAGTTGGGGGCAGATATACACCTGGAAAGGGTACCTGCCGAAGAAGGCCTACTGGACACACAAATCCTCTATTCGGAATCGGCAGGGCGGTTCGTGGTAACTGTTGACCCAGGAAGGCAGGCCGAGTTTGAGAACGTCCTTGCCGGATTGAGTGCTGCCTGTGTGGGAACTCTCACCGAGTCGCAGGTCTTTCAAATCAAGGGCAGGACCGGTTCGACCATTATCGTGGAGGATATCCTTGCCCTCAAGGAGGCCTGGAAAAGGCCGTTTGGAGACCTGATATGAGTCCAGTCAAAGCCCTGGTCCTCACTGGTTATGGTCTGAATTGCGATTACGAGACTGATTATTCCCTCAGGATCGCGGGGGCCGAATCCCATTTGGTACATATCAATGAATTGATCAGGGGGGAGAAATCCCGCACCTGCCCCAGGCTTGAAGACTACCACATTCTGGTATTCGGGGGGGGGTTCAGTTGGGGGGACGACCACGGTGCAGGAGTGTTGTTCGCGTCCAAGATAAAATACAATCTGGGCGAATCCCTGGACGAGTTTATCGCGTCAGGAAAACTTGTTATCGGCATATGCAACGGTTTTCAGTGCCTTGTAAACATCGGGCTCCTCCCTGGTTTTGAGGGCGATTACAGGGCCAGGAGAATAGCCCTGATTCATAACGATTCGCACAACTTCATCGATACCTGGGTAAGGCTCAAGATAAACCCTTCCTCTGCCTGCGTATTCACCAGGGGGATCGACCAGATGGATCTCCCTGTTAGGCACGGCGAAGGGAAATTCTATGCCATGGAGGCGGATATTGAACGCCTTCTGTCCGGCAACCAGGTGGTAATGCAGTACGCAGGTGAAAACGGCGACCTGGCAAAAGGGGAATGGCCCTTCAACCCCAACGGTTCCCTGAATGACATAGCGGGGATCTGCGACCCAACGGGTAGAATTTTTGGGCTCATGCCCCATCCCGAAGCCTTCAACCATTATACGAACCACCCGGACTGGACCATAGGGAGAGAGGGCCTCAGGCGACGGGGAGAGAAAATCGAATCTCTTGAGGGAAAGGGGGTCGCCATATTCCGAAACGCCGTCCAATACGTCAGGAAAGGGCTGGAACAGGGCTCCCTTTCCTAGTCCATGCCCCCGTAGAAGTCTCAATTCGCAGGTTTGAAGGGCAGGGTTATGGAATACCCGTAAGGGCCTCTTCTCACCAGCAACGTCACGGCAGGTGAATGGTGGTACCTGCTGATTGCTTCCTTGAATTTCTCCAGGCCAGTGGTCGGGATGTCATTCACCCCCAGTATTATGTCCCCCCTCTTGAGCCCGATACGCGCTGCCTCGGAGCCTCTACGAACGCTTCTTATCATGACACCGCCTTCAAGCCTGTGTTCTTTCGAGGCATCTGTCCCCACTTCCTCTACCTCTATACCCAGACGCTGATACACAAGCTCCAGCGCCAGTTCAGGAGGAAAGGCCATTGCCTGGACGACCACCTCCAGCCTCTTCTTGTTTCTCATGAGCGTGATCTTGATCCTGTCGCTGGGCGTGTATTCTGCGAGCGCGTCATGGTAAGAGGAAGAAGAAGTGAGGGGAATACCCTCCAGGTCCAGGAGGATATCACCCCTCCTGATTCCCGCCTCAGCACCAGGTCCCTTTGCATGGACGTCACTTACAAGGACACCCGAGGCCAGATCCTCGAGACCGAAATAGGACTTGAGTTGAGGGGACATATCCTGCACCTCAATACCCAGCCAGGGAAACCTGACTTCTCCGCTCCTGAGCAGTTCTCGCACTATCCTCCTGGCCTTGTTGATGGGAATGGCAAAACCTATTCCCTGGGCCTTCTGGTAGATTGCCGTGTTTATCCCGATGAGTTCCCCAAGGATATTCAGCAAGGGGCCCCCACTGTTCCCGGGATTGATTGATGCGTCGGTCTGGATAAAGTGCCTGTACACCTGCCCCCCCGTCCGCACGGATCTGTCCAAGGCGCTTACGACTCCTGTCGTAACGGTATGGGAAAGGCCGAAAGGATTTCCTATGGCAATCACGGTTTCACCTATCATCAGGTCGTCTGAGTTGCCCATCTTGAGTTCAGGGAGCGGTTCCGCCGGATCTATCTTGAGCACCGCCAGGTCCGATCTCGGATCCGTGCCGATGATTTTGGCCTTGAACTCCTTCTTGGCTGCGGTGATGACCTTTATTTCCGTCGCCTTTTCTACAACATGGTGGTTTGTGAGGATATAGCCCTTACGTCCGTCTATTATCACCCCGGAGCCAAGGCTGGTATGGGTATATTCCCTGGTGAAGAATTCCGGAAAGAAGTCCCTGAAAAAGTCCTCACCGGAAAAGGGAAACACAGGCTCCACTTTCTCTCGCACGATTGTGCTGATATTCACGACTGCCGGGCTGGTGCGTTCGACCGCCTCCACCACCGGGCTTCGCCTCCAGGCGCTGCTGTTTGCTTCTGCATCCGGGCATGCAGGGAGAGAAGACGTGAAAATGAAGAGCACCACCAGGAAGACAGGAATCATCCTGGCAGGGCTTCTCGCTTTAGCGCTGGGATCGCATCTCTTCATCTTTGAGGTGCTCCTTTATGATCTCTCTTATTTCCATGGTCTTACCCCGGTAGAAATGGTCGGCCCCTTCTATGATCCTGAAGACCGCCTCGGGGTTCCAGGCCCTGACCTTTTCCTGCACGACATGAAATTCCGCGATATCATCTTTGCTGCCCGTAATCACCAGCTTGACCCTGGAGACAGGGCCACCGCATCCAAAATCCAGCAATCCTACTGGAGGAGCCACCATGACAAGTCCGCGGACCTCTCGGTATTTGCCAAGCCCGATGAAATTGACCCAGGCCCCGAAGGAATAACCGGCCAGGTAAAGGTGCCTCTTCCCAATGCCCGAAAGAAACCCAAGGGCGGCAGCCACGTCATCCTGCTCCCCGCAACCCCCGTCGTAGCTGCCCTCGCTTCTTCCTACCCCCCTGAAGTTAAACCTCAGGGTGCTGTATCCCATATCACCGAAGGCCTCGACAATCGCCGCAACGACGTTGTTCTCCATTTCACCGCCGTACAAGGGATGGGGATGGGTTACGACGATCCCCTTTTCGCCGGGCCTTTTGTCCAGAAGGGCCTCTATTTTCAAGTTACCGGAATTGATAAACAGGTGTTCTTCAGCCATAAGAACCCCAAAGTATGCCTCTGATAAAGCACCAATGCCCGCCGAAACTACAGAGGGGGCATCTGATGGAACAGGGCCTTCATGTCACTTTTCAGCCCCTCCGGTACGGCTGAAAGCCGCTTCTCGGGAATCTCCACGAATTCACCTGTCCCTTTCACCAGCACCGAACCACTATCATTCAGGATTTCAGCCCCCGCTATGATCCTGGGGGGGCTGTCCTCGGAGATTCTGCCCCGCACGGTCAAGGGCTCTCCGATAATGACGGGCTTGAGGTACCTCACCTCCATCTTTCTGGTGAGGAAGAATGTTCTCTTGAAGTAAATGATCGTCCAGGACATGATCTCGTCCAGGAGGGTAGAGAGTATACCCCCGTGTGCCATATTCTCCCACCCTTCGTGCCATTTCTCCAGGACGACATCAGAGCAGACGTACTCATCGTCCCTGTAAAAGTATAGATTCAGTCCCTTGGAATTCTCTGTACCGCACGCAAAACAATGATGTCCCTCAAGCTTGGGGATCTGTAATCGATTCATGGTACCTGCTCCCTTATCCACGTAGTGCCCTGGTATTTCTTTCCTCTCACTGCGCCGCAATTCAGCGGATGCCGCGTCTATAATAGTGGCAAAGGCCAGAAATGGCAAACGACAAAAAAAGCCCCTCAAGACCGGAGGGGCTTTTTGAAAGTAGTTTCCGGCGGCGTCCTACTCTCCCACGCGGTCCCCCGCGCAGTACCATCGGCGCTGTAGAGCTTAACTTCCGTGTTCGGGATGGGAACGGGTGTTTCCTCTACGCTATCGCCACCGAAAACTAAGAAACTCAGAATACAGGGATGAAACATTCCAGGGGCCTGGATGAGGAGATAAGAATGACAGATAAAAATGGCCAAGCCGCACGACCTATTAGTACCGGTTAGCTAAATGCGTTACCGCACTTACACACCCGGCCTATCAACCTTGTCATCTCCAAGGGGTCTTCAGTTCCACTGGTTGCCCAGTGGAAGGGATACCTTATCTTGAGGTTGGCTTCCCGCTTAGATGCCTTCAGCGGTTATCCATTCCGAACATAGCTACCCAGCTGTGCCGCTGGCGCGACAACTGGTACACCAGAGGTTCGTCCATCCCGGTCCTCTCGTACTAGGGAAAGATCCTCTCAA
>JAFDIC010000229.1 GCA_019308525.1 Deltaproteobacteria bacterium | reverse complement strand
TCAATCTCCAGGTTTCCGTCCGACACGCTCGAATCCACATTGGACCCCCACAGCCCCAGGTAAAACCCGGTGGGATGCGAATATTCGAAACTGCCCTGCACGGCGGGATCCCCATCGGTCTGTGACACGCCCCTGAAGACGTAATCAGTGGTAAATGCCAGACTGCCGTGTATGTAGCTTCTGTCGAACAGACCAGCCTTTTCCTCCGACCACCCTGGTGAGGAAAAGGCCACGGTAATGACAAAAACTAATAGTGAATATGCCGCCTTTCTCATTTCCCTACCCCTTTCTGAAGCCACGAACTTGGGCCTCGGAAAAAAATTGCCGTGCCCTCCTTTTCAGGAGAGCCGGCTCAAATCCTTGGCGTTTCCGGCTTCTTAGCCCTAAATTAAGGATGGGCGATGTAATGTCAAGCCCCATTTCTTGAAACCGAGCTTCCCCCTGGCGGAATCTGGAGGTGTACAGGCGAAAATGCTTTCCCCTCACATCAGGGCGGGTTCCCATCGATGGCTCCGAGATGCTTGGTCACATGCTTGATCGCTATGCCGGGACAAATCCTATTCCGGCCAGGGCGGAAAAAAGGTTTGAATAACCCTGGAATGCTTACTATTATGTGCCCGGGAAAACAGCAATTCAAAAGGACGGGTTTCAATGGGAACACCCCCCCCTGATAGAATCAAGCCACCGGTGGAAGAGCCGGTTGACCTGCCGCCAAGGCCCCCCAGGAAAAAGAGAAGAACGGCGGAGGCGGCTCCTCCTACGGCCCGGCCAAGAAGAGATGCCCTTAGGATCAGGAAGGCCTCTGTAGCCGATGTGGAGAAAATCCTTGAGCTTGTAAACGGTTTTGCTGCAATGAACCTCATGCTCCCCAGGGGCCCGCAGTATGTATACGAGAACATAAGGGACTTTGTCATTGCAGTAGAACCTGTGCCAGGCGGGCGTCTTGAGAAAGGGGAAAAGCAGGATAGGGAAAGGGTCGTGGCTTGCGGCAGCCTGCACGTGCTCTGGGAGGATATCGCCGAGATCAGGGCCTTGGCGATTCAACAGGAATACCAGTCGCTGGGCTTGGGCAGAAAAATCTTCAATCATCTCAAGAAAGAGGCCAAGGAACTGGGCATCAAACGCCTCTTTACTTTCACCATGAATGAAAAATTTTTCAAGGCCCTGGGCTTCAAGAAGATCAGACGCCGCGAAATGCCCCCAAAGGTATGGGGAGAATGCAGCAGGTGCCCCAAGTATTTCCAGTGCGATGAAGTAGGCATGATCTCAGATCTCTAGCAAGCGTGAAAGTATGCTCGCTTCGGGTGCGATGGCTTTGCCCGCGGGTCGAACACCGAATCCGGGCGTTAAGTTCCTTCAGCCTTTTCTTGGTGTGTGACTATTGCAATAGGGCTTGACCCTGCCTTGAGATTAGCCTCCAGAGGTGTCAGCAGGTTTTTCCTGCTCAAATGGCTTCTGTTCTGGCGCCAGATCTCTTGCGCCAGTACCAGGCATGATTTCGAAACCTGGGTCAAAATGCACCAGCATGGCCTTCAACTGCTCAATCACCCTGCGGTTGCCCTGAAGCTTTGCCTTGCCGGACCCGATTTGTTCATCCAGAGTGACGGCACCCATCATGGTCCGCTCAAGGTCCGAGCGGTCGATGGTAACAGTCAGATCGGCATTTTTTGCTTGGTAGCCTTTGATACTGGTGAGAGTTGCATTGCTCAGCTCAATCACGAATTTCTCACCATTGTCCGGTGTGACCAGGTTAATCTTGAACTCATGGCCTTCAGCCTTCTTGCTGTCAAGACGTATCGCGAGAAATTCCAGCCATAGTTCAGTGCTCATGGCTTGAATCAAATCAGGTCCCCCGGTCTTGGGGGTAGCCCCCTCCGGAATGCCGGAACGCAGTTCCAAGGCCGCTGCCAGGAAACTGTTGCGCACACTGGGGCTCTCCTGCTGGTAGCCGATCTGCTCGAACACATCAGCCAGCAAATCCTTGGCTTCCTGGTTTTGTGGTTCCGCGTAAACAAGTTTATTCAGGATCTCCTGGACCTGGAGGTATTTACCTTGTTCATAAAGCGCCTTGCCCTTGGTGATAATCGGCTCAGCACCCCCCATCATCTCTACATATAGTGGCGCAGAATCCTCTGGTGAGAGGGGAATCAGTGTCGCCGGGTTTCCGTCCCAGTACCCGAGGTAGCGGTTAATGACCGCACGGCTGTTGTGCTCCACCGAACCGTGGTAACTGCGTGCCGCCCATTGCTGCTGAAGGCTTTCAGGTACCTCATAGACATTGTGAACCTGGTTGATGGTCACACCCTGGTTGGCAAGGTGCAATACCCCGTTATTAAGGTTCGCGTACGTGTCACGCTGTGCCCGCATTGTCTCCTGAACCCGATCATTTCCCCAGCGAGGCCAGCTATGAGATGCGAACATCACTTGAGCCTCTTGTCCGAACAGGTAGAGAGCCTTGTTGATCTGCTTGGACCATTCCAGTGGGTCGCGCACCAGCGCGCCCCGCAGGGTATATATATTGTGGATTGTGCCAACGATGTTTTCTGCCGCCCAGAACGCCTTCATCTCAGGGAAGTAGGTGTTCATTTCGGCAGGTGCTTCAGTGCCTGGCATGTTCTGGAACACCATCTTGACACCGTCGATGGTCATCTCTTCAATGTCCTTCTCAATAATCACTGTCGGCGGAATCAGCCCGAGGTTGCCTGCCGCCGTATTCTTGCTGATGGCCTGATCCACATGACCGAACGGACTGCGGGGCAAAAGCACACCATACTGGAAGAACATACGTCTGGTCATTGCGTCCCCGGCATAGATGTTCTCCGAAATCGCATATTCCATGAAGCCGATCGGCGCGATAATCTTGACCTTTCCTCTACGAACGTCCTCAATATCCACCACACCACGCACACCGCCAAAATGATCAGCATGTGAATGTGAATAGACCACGGCAACCACAGGCCGCTCGCCAAGCTGTTCATTGATGAACTTCAGTGCGGCCGTTGCCGTCTCCTTGGCAGTCAATGGATCGAACACGATCCAGCCCGTGTCGCTCTTGATGAACGTGATATTGGCCAGGTCAAATCCACGCACCTGGTAAATTCCAGGAATGACTTCATATAATCCATAATTCATATTCAGAATCGCCTGGCGTTGAAGCGATGGATGGATGCTGTCAAAATCCTCTCCCTATAAGAGCCACTCATAACTGCCCATGTCCCAGGCCACGTGACCGGCCTCGGCCATGATCTGCCTGTATTCAGGGGCACCTCGCTGCCGTAACCCCTATTGCAGGGGCAAACAATGGAAGGGGGCCGGATGGCATACGGAGCTGTGCAAAATGTCAGAGTTCCTGGGGCCCTGAACTCCAATCCTGTGTAGCACAAGATACGTTGCGGTTCCTTTTTCCTTGACACACAAGGGAGATTTCGGTACGCTTCCTTTTCCTCTAGAAAGAGCTCGTTCTTATCGCTTCACTTCACTACTTATCCTCGACACCGGGGCTTCCATGATTTCAATCCCGGCATCACGGTAAGGGCGCTGGGCCGCAATATTGATACTGGTCAGGCCTTGAAACCGATAAGCGCGGCGGGAGGCGCCCTGTACACAGGGTAGGTGCTTCTCTTATCCATAGAATTGGAAGGAGCGAAGGTTGGGAATATCCGGGCATTCGCGATAGGTATCCCGGAGCGTGAAGGGTTGGGGGCCCCTGGGGCTTAAGCCTCTTCACAGATTTCATATGGCGCTGGACCAAAAGGGGGGAATCTTGCTCCCCAAACCAAGATAAGGAGGTCATAGGGATGAAAGAAAAGACAAACGGGTTGTTATCCGCACTGGTTACAGCGGCGGGGTTGGGCATTCTCATTGCCTTTGCTGCAACATCGGTAAAGGCCGCGGAGGCACCCGAGCAGCAGGGGCTCGTGGATGAGGCGAGGATCACCTTTGAAAAGTTCATGAGGGACAAAGATCTGTCCTGGTTGCATGAAAACCTTTATAGGGCCAAGGGAGTGTTGATCGTTCCCAGTCTGTTGAAGGGAGGGTTTATCTTTGGAGGCAGCGGGGGCAGCGGAGTACTGGTGGTGAGGGATCAATCAAGGGGAGACTGGACACAGCCCGGTTTCTACACCATTGGATCAGTCACCTTCGGTCTCCAGATCGGCGGCGAGGCAGCGCAGGTGGTCATGATGGTCATGAGTCAGTCGGCCCTTGAAAAACTCTACACGTCCAGTTTCAAACTCGGAGGAGACACTTCCATTGCCGCGGGGCCTGTGGGCGCGGGGGCCAAGGCAAATATCAAGGCGGATATGATCTCCTTCGGCCGCGCCAAAGGCGCATATGCGGGTGTTTCTCTGGAAGGGGCCGTCATAGCCGCCAGGACCAAATGGAACAAGGCCTATTACGGCAGGGAAGCACGACCCGTGGATATTTTTGTGAGACGATCGGTGAGTAACCCCGGATCGGCTGAACTGCGAAGAGCGCTGGAAAGAGCCACAAAGGCAAAAAAGAAAAGTAGTATGTCCAAGGCCGGGGGCAATTATCATGAGGTACGCTCCGGAGATACCCTTTACGGAATTGCAAAAAGATACGGAGTTACGGTCGAACAACTTCGTGATCTGAATCGCATGGAAAAAGATGACAAAATTTATGTCGGCCAGAAGATCCTGCTTCCTCCAGGGCCTTAAGCTGATTGAGATGTTCTTGGGAAAGGCTCCCGAATTCCCCTTCACGCGCTTGATATTCACCTCGCGTCAACACCCGGTGTGCTGGAATTCGGAGCCTTCCTGATGTTACACATGAGTGATTTCATGTCCGGGTAACCAAGGATGCACTCCCTGCATTGGGCATCGGTGAGCAGGTTGGCATTTGCCTCCCCCCCCCACCCGTGGGGCACAAGCACCACACCCTCTGCCACCCGATCGTCCACGTGGGCCTTCATCTTCACACGCCCCCTGTTGGTTTCGATTATGATCAGGTCGCCTTTCTTTATGCCGTGCTTCCTGGCCGTTTCAGGTCCCAGCTCGGCAAAGGGTTCAGGGGACATCTCCCGCAGGGCCTTTATGTTCCTGTGTTGAGCGTGTGTGAAGTAGTAGTTTCTGCTGCCCGTGGAAAGAATAAGCGGGTACTTCTCCAGGAACTCTTTTCCGGCCAGCAGGGGGCTTCTCTCCGGTTCCCTGTACGTGGGCAAAGGGTCAAACCCCACTTTCTCAAGGGCTTCGCTGTATATCTCGATCTTCCCGGACGGAGTCCGAAAGAGCCCTTCTTGAATACCATAAGTCTTCTGCTGATAGAAGTCTCCCTCAGGCTTATCTTTGAGAAGGTAATCGAAGGTGAGTCCCGATGGGTCCAGCTCAAAGGCCACCAGATCCTGTTCAGACTTCCACGGGAACTTGTCGCCCAGCCCCAGCCGCCCGGCCAGCTCGGTATAGAATCTCCACTCTGACCAGCTCTCATAAAAGGGTTCGATGCATTTCTTTCGCAGCATGAGGTAGGGGATACAGTGACAGACATTGTATGTATATGCCACCCCCCACTTTTCCAAGTGGGAGCAGGCTGGGAGCACGTAGTGGGCGGCACGCCCTGTTTCAGTCATGAACATATCGTGGACCACCAAGAGATCAAGCTTTTCAAAGGCCTCCCTAAAGGCATTACTGTCGGGCATGGAAATCAGGGGATTTCCTCCCACGACCAGAAATGCCTTGATCTTTTCCGGGATGCTCTCGGGCACGAGCGTAACCACCCCGTAGGGACTCTTCCTCCCCCAAACCTCGAAGAAAAGGGGGTATTCTTCAGCCCCCAGGGGTTTGCCTTCCACGTCAAGCCCCACGTTGCCGAACCTCAGGCGGGGACTTATGACCCATCCGCCGGGGACATTGATATTACCCGTTATTGACTGAAGAACCGAAAAGGCCCTGCTGTTCTGAGTTCCGTTTGCTGTCTGGTCCTGTGTACAGGTCCCCTGGTAAATACTGGCGCCTTTTGTACCTGCGAAAAGACGGGCTAACTTCCGTATGCTTTCGGCCGGCACCCAGGTAACCTCTTCAGCCCACTCCGGCGTGTATTCTTGCACGTGAGGGACGAGCTTTTCAAAGCCCAGGGTATATCTCTCGACAAACTCCTTGTCGTAGATCTCTTCATTGACTATCACGTTTATGAGGGCCAGGGCCAGGGCCCCATCCGTCCCCGGCCTTATCCTGAGATACATGTCCGCGCGATCCGCCAGAGGGATACGCTTGGGGTCTATGACGACAAGTTTTGACCCCTTCGCCAGGTTCTCCTCCAGCGCCAGCTTCAGTGGAAAGTCTGAAGCGTCCGGGTTGTGCCCCCAGAGGATATAGAGATCCGCGTCCATTTCTTCTGTGGGGTATTTTCCAAATGTGATCTGCCTGGTGCGTATACGCATGCGGTAGCAGACACTCTCCACGGAAAAAAAATTAGGGGACCCAAAAGCTGCTTTGAATCTCTGGGTCAGCCCGACCATCTCAAGGTTCTCTACACCTATGGAGCCACTAAAGACACCAAGCACTTGGGGCCCGAAAGTCTCCTTCAACTTGCCAAGTTTGCTGGCTATCTCGTCCAGGGCCTGGTCCCAGGTTATCCTTC
>JAFDIC010000228.1 GCA_019308525.1 Deltaproteobacteria bacterium | reverse complement strand
CAGTGGCCGGTATCTCAAATGAGCCAGGGACCTTTACGATAGATATCAGGTCTTCCCTGGCACCATGTCTTTTCAAGGCATCCAGGGCACCGTCCACCAGTTTGGAAGATATGAAGTCATTGAACCTGCTTACGACAATCGCAAACCTCAGCCCCTCCGCAGATATCTTTCCTTCTAGCAACCTGGGCATCAGCATGTCCTCCTCAAAAGTAGTTTGCCTCTGTGATAAGCACCCATCCTTTCCTCCAGCCGGGTAGAGCAGGCTTCCGAGTCGACCGGGAAAACCGGCCTGCCTGCTTGAAATCGACTGGCATAGGGCGGACACGGCGCCTCTCACTGCTCTATGTTCAGTATATGGCCCAGTTTCTGGCACTTGGTTATGAGATACTTCATATTCTCAGGCCTGGGTTTGATTTCGATGGGCACTCGACCCGTTATTTCCAGACCATAACCCTCGAGGCCCACGATTTTCTTGGGATTGTTGGTCATCAATCTCATCTTTCGGACTCCAAGGGCTGATAATATTTGCGCGCCAACCCCGTAATCCCTCAAGTCCGCCTTGAACCCAAGTTCCTCGTTTGCCTCAACGGTATCACGCCCCTGATCCTGCAAGGCATAGGCCTTGAGCTTATTTGCAAGCCCTATGCCCCTGCCCTCCTGCTGCATATACAAGATCACGCCCAAGCCTTCCGCCTGAACCATTTCCATGGCTCTTTCGAGTTGTGCGCCGCAATCACACCTGTATGAGCCAAACACATCCCCTGTGAGGCACTGGGAATGAACTCTCACCAGAATCTCCTTGTCGGGGTCGATTTCCCCTTTCACAAGGGCCAGGTGCTCATAGTCATCTATATCATTGACAAAGGCTATGGCCTTGAACTCCCCGTACGGGGTGGGAAGTATCGTCTCGGCGGCCTTGTGGACAAATGACTCATTTCTCATCCTGTAGGCGATGATATCCGCAACCGTGGCGATCTTCAATCCGTGCTTCTCGGCGAACTTCTCAAGGTCCGGCAATCGTGCCATGGTCCCGTCATCGTTCATGATCTCGCAGATAACCGCTGCCGGTTTCAGGTTGGCAAGCTTGGCCAAATCCACCGATCCCTCCGTCTGCCCCGTCCTGAAGAGCACCCCCCCTCGCCTTGCCCGAAGGGGAAAGACGTGGCCAGGCTGAACAAGGTCTTCTGGTTTCGCGTCATCGGCTATGGCAGTAAGAATAGTATGCGCCCTGTCCGCCGCAGAAATCCCGGTTGTCACTCCATGGCGGGCTTCAATGGAAACGGTGAAAGCAGTCTTGAAGGTCGAACGGTTGTCATGGACCATCAGAGGGAGCTGGAGCCTGTCCACGATTTCCGGGGCAAGGGCCAGGCAAACAAGGCCCCTGCCGTACTTTGCCATGAAATTTATGGTCTCCGGGGTCACTTTCTCGGCCGCAATGGTAAGGTCCCCCTCGTTTTCCCTATCCTCGTCATCCACGAGGATGATCATCTTCCCCTGCCTCAGGTCTTCCAGGATCTCTTCTATGGTTGAAATGGGCATTTCACCTACTTTTCCATGCCTCCGAAGCCGTGTTTGGACAGAAAATCCCGGTCGATCTTCGGAGTTCTATTGTTGCCGGAGTCCCCGGCGAGGGCCAGGAATTTCTCCACGTATTTGCCTATCATATCCGTTTCAACATTGACCAGGGAACCCGCCTCCTTTTTCAGGATACCGGTCTCCTTTGCCGTTTGCGGGATTATATTAACCTCGAACCAGGTACTTTGGCAACGGTTTATTGTCAGGCTGATTCCGTCTACCGCTATTGATCCTTTTTCAATGATGTATCTGGAGATACTTTCATCAACACCTATCCTGAGGACATAGGAACCCTGAGAGGCTACTTTGCTCAGTATCCTTCCCGTACCGTCAATATGTCCTGAGACCAGATGTCCCCCAAGGCGATCCGTCAATTTCAGGGCTCTTTCCAGATTCACTTCATCACCCCGGGTTAACATTCCCATGGTGCTTCTGGAGATTGTCTCTGCGGAGACATCCACCGTGATCTCTTTACCCTTGATCCCCGTCACAGTCAAGCAGACCCCGTCAACGGAAATGCTATCTCCGATGCCCACATCAGGTGCCTCGAAGGGGAGTAGAATCGCCATTCGCAGGTTGTCGCCAATCCCCCTGACGTTCCTCACCTTTCCGACGCCTTCCACTATCCCGGTAAACATCCCAGCAACCCGAGGAAAGTAATGCTATCCATTTGAAATTCCATCTGACCCGTATCGAAGGTTCCCCTGCCTAATTCCAGGGGCCTTACAGGAGCCGCGGCTCTACAGCGGCACTTTACCGCCCTGCCAGTATTCAGGGTAGCCGCTTATGAGGAGATCTTCACCAAACCTTCTGACACTCATCTCTTTGAGTGTGAGGCACCCCTTCATGCTCTCTGGCCCTTTGCCTCGCGCCATGGGAATCCCATCATCACCCCCCAGCACCTTAGGCGCCTTGAAAAAACAAAACTTGTCGATCAATTTCTCGCGAATCAAAGACCCCATCAGGGTTGCCCCTCCTTCAACCATGACGCTTGTCACGGAGCGCTCCCCGAGGATTTTCATCAAGGCCTTTAGGTCAATCAGGCCCTCTTTCATCGGGCAGGGAATAATGGTAACACCTTCCGCCTCAAAGGAGCTTCGATATTCCTCAGCCACGGTATCGCCAACAGCTATCATTGTCTCGGCAGAGCAAGGGATCTTGAGCACCCTCGCATTCCTTGGGATCCTCAGCTCCGTGTCCACAATCACCCTGCAAGGATCCCTTCCCCTTTTACTCTTCAGTCGAGTGGTCAACAGGGGGTCATCCTTTGCTATCGTCCCTACCCCTACCATGACACAATCCACCCTGTCCCTCAACCGGTGAACGAACTGCCTCGATCTTTCGTTGGTAATCCATCGGGAATGCCCTGTTGAAGTCGCCGTGAATCCATCCAGGGTCAAGGCAGATTTTGCAATCACGAAGGGGATTCGCCTGGTGACATATTTCAGATATGCCTCATTGAGCCTCCTGCACTCAGTTTCCAGTACCCCTATCTTTACCTTAACGCCGTTTTGCGCGAGAAAATCGCACCCACCGCCTTCCACTGATGGATTTGGGTCTCTCATGCCCACCACCACATTCTTCAGGCCGGCCCTCATAATGGCCTCGGTACATGGTGGAGTTCTCCCGAAGTGATGGCAGGGCTCAAGGTTTACGTAAAGAGTATCATCCACTTCTATCGCCCCCTTCATCCTCTCGAGGGCGTCGACTTCGGCGTGCTTCTCCCCCGCTCTCCTGTGATAACCCCTGGATATGACCTTCCCTCTTCGGACAACTACAGCCCCCACGGCCGGATTCGGAGATGTACGACCAAGCCCTTTTCTGGCCAGGCGCAGCGCCTCTCGCATAAACCTTTCATCGCTGTGTTTCAAAGCCGCCACCCCTTATGACACAAACACCTTAACACGGGGGCATCACCATCTTGTTAAGGCACTTCACAAGAAGATACACGTCGCCAGGCTGCCGGGAGTTTTCAGGCGCCATTCGGGAGAGGGTGCCGTCTTTTCGCAAGGCACCCGCGGCGCCGGCTCCCCCGAGCTGCAACATCGATTCAAAACTCGCGCCCCCCTTCCTTTCTGGCCCTCAGCATTTCCTCCAGTTCGGCCATGAACTCGTTGATGTCCTTGAACTGCCTGTAAACAGAGGCAAACCTCACGTAGGCCACTTCGTCCCATTCCTTCAAGTTGTTGATCACCCGTTCCCCTATCTCTGCGCTGTCAACCTCCTTCTTGCCCAGCTCTTGGAAATACAGTTCCAGGGAGTCAACAAACTCTTCTATCTGGGTCACACTGACCGGCCTCTTCTGGCATGCCTTCTTGATTCCCTCTATTATCTTTTCTCTGTTGAAGGGCTCACGTCTTCCGTCCTTCTTTACCACCATGGGAAGAGCCTCTTCCAGTTTTTCGTAAGTGGTGAATCGTCTGCCACACTCCAAGCATTCCCTTCTTCTTCTTATGGTCCTTCCATCCTTGCTCAGCCTGGAGTCTATGACCTTGTTATCTATCTTGGCACAATAGGGGCATTTCATGGTTTAAACCTCTCAATTTTTAGTCCGGCCTCCCGCAACATCCTGTCAGCCAGAGGATCGTCGTAACCGTCCTCATAGATGATGTTTTTTATGCCGGCATTGATGATCATTTTAGAGCATATTACGCAGGGCTTGTTGGTGCAATAGAGGACCGCGTCCTTTATGGTGATACCATGAAAGGCTGCCTGGATAATGGCATTTTGTTCGGCATGAAGGCCCCTGCAAAGCTCGTGACGGGTCCCTGAGGGAACGGAAGAATCTTCCCTCAAGCAACCGACTTCTTGGCAGTGTTTCAGCCCTGAAGGCGCACCATTATACCCGGTCGCCAGAATCCTCTTGTCCTTCACGATTATTGCACCGACCTGCCGCCTCAAGCAGGTCGATCTCTTGGCGACCATCCTGGTAATGTCCATGAAATATTCCCGCCATGAAGGTCTGCTCAAGACAAGAACCCCTCCGCTTGATCCAAAAAGCCATTCGCAGCCCCGCCCCCTTACGGATGAAAGGACATGCTGGTTTCACTGTCTTAAGAAACGGCTGGAACCAGCGAGATTCGACTCAGTGTGCTTAAGGCCTGAAGGCCTTCAAGATCAGCGACGCGTTAGTTCCACCGAAACCGAAAGCGTTCACCATTGCCGCGGTCACTTCTTTTTTCCTCGCCCTGTTCGGAACATAGTCCAGGTCGCACTCCGGGTCAGGCGTCTCATAGTTGATAGTGGGGGGTATGATTCCATGCTTTATGGTCAGCGCGGTATATATGGCCGCGACACCGCCGGCCCCGCCGAGCAGGTGCCCTGTCATGGATTTTGTAGAACTGACTGCAAGCTTGTAAGCGTGTTCGCCAAACACGGCCTTTATGGCCTTTGTCTCTGATATGTCGTTAAGCTTTGTCGATGTTCCGTGGGCGTTGATATATTCCAGGTCATCGGGCTTCATGCCCGCGTCCTTGAGGGCCGATGACATGCAAAGGATCGCCCCCCCGCCGGCCGGGTCGGGGGCTGATACGTGGTAGGCGTCTCCCGACATCCCGTACCCAACCACTTCGGCATAAATCTGCCCCCCCCTTTCAAGGGCATGATCCAGCTCCTCTAGGACCAACATTCCAGCCCCCTCTCCCATAACGAAGCCGTCCCTGTCCAAATCAAAGGGGCGGCTCGCCTTTTCAGGTTCCTGGTTACGTGTTGTAAGGGCGCGCATTGAACAGAACCCCCCCAGGGCAAGAGGCCGCACCACTGCCTCCGAGCCGCCCGTTATCATCGCGTCCGCAAGACCTTCCCTGATGACCCTGAAAGATTCACCTATTGCATGACAACTGGCCGCACAGGCAGTCTCTATCGAGATGTTCGGTCCTCTTGCCCCAAACTCGATTGCAATCTGTCCGGGGGCCATATTTGCGATCATTCCAGGGATGAAAAAGGGGCTGATCCTCCGGGGCCCCTTTTCTAATAGGACCTGGTGGTAATGCTCCAGCATTGAAAGACCTCCAAGCCCTGATCCGGTTATGCAGCCGACCCTGTCTCTATTTTTGCTATCGATCTTGAGGCCTGAGTCTTCCATGGCCATCCTGGCTGAGGCAACAGCATAGTGCACAAAGACATCGAACCTTCTTACTTGCTGTTTGTCCATCCACTCTTCGGACTTAAAGTCCCTGACCTCCCCCGCAATCTGGCATGAGAAGCCTGAGACATCGAATTTTTCAATCGGCTTGATCCCCGACTTTCCCGCGCATACTCTCTCCCAGTTCACCTCGACCCCGGTCCCTAATGGGGTAACCATACCCAGGCCCGTCACTACCACCCTTCTCCTCATAGGTTGCGCTCCTCTTTCTATGCAGGTATCCATTGGCGGGTCAGGCATCCGCTAAGGATTCATCCTCCAATTGCTTTTGTTATGAAGTCGATGGCGTCCTTCACCGTAGTGATCTTCTCGGCCTCCTCGTCCGAGATGGACAGGTCGAACTCCTCTTCCATCGCCATGATAAGCTCTACCTGGTCAAGGGAGTCAGCCCCCAAATCATCCACAAATGAGGCCTCGGGAACCACGTCTTCCTCTGCAACGTCCAATTGCTCACAGATGATTTTCTTCACCTTCTCTTCCACATCCGCCATAGGTTCAATCCTCCTTATAATTAATCCTTGGAACTACTGATTTCATCCTCACGCTCAAAGGCTTCCAGCATCCAGGTGATCCGATGTTGCCTGGGACAGCAAACCTTACATGAAAAGCCCGCCGTTTACATGTATGATCTGTCCTGTTATGTACCGCGTTGCTTCTGAGCACAGCCAGTATACTGTTTCAGCAACATCCTCCGGCTCACCCATCTTCCCCATGGGAATCTGCTCTATGAACATCTTTTTCACCTTTTCCGGAATGGACCTGGTCATCTCGGTGTTGATAAACCCGGGAGCCACTGCATTCACGGTTATACCTCTTCCAGCCACCTCCCTGGCCAGCGTCTTGGTAAAGCCCATGATGCCCGCCTTAGAGGCAGCATAGTTCGCCTGACCCGGATTTCCTATCTGCCC
>JAFDIC010000227.1 GCA_019308525.1 Deltaproteobacteria bacterium | reverse complement strand
AGTCAAATATCGGTACACCTACTGCGTTGATTCCAACATTGACTTCTTCATTATCTATGGCAAATCCCTGCTTTTTGATCTCTTCCAACTGCCTCTGGAGTAATTCCGGATCAGTTATTGTATTGGGGGTGAGAGGTTTCAAGCGGCTATTAAGCAACTTGGCCTTCATATCAGGAGGAGAGAAGGCCAGAATGGCCTTTGCTCCGGCAGCAGCATGGGCAGGCCTGATGTCTCCTATTGTGCCCTTTATCCTGATCGGTCCTGGGCCCTCTGCTATGTAAGCCATTACCGCGCTCCTACCCCTTACCACCTCAAGAACAATGGTCTCTCTCAGGCTGTTTCTCAGCCTGTCAATGTGGGGCTTTGCAATACTTGTCAAGTTGTTGTTCAATGATAGATGAATGGCCGTTCCAAGATCTATTATGGCAGGTCCTAGGGTAAATTTTTTCGTGTCCGGGTCCTGTCTCACGTACCCGTTTTCCGCGAGGATAAGGAGTATCCGAGAAACTGTTGCTTTGTGAAGCCTCAGCCTTTTGGCGATCTCAACCGTGCCCAGCTCCTCGTTGTAGGGGACAAAGCAAGAAAGTACCTTGAGCGTCTTCTCAATGGAATTAGGTTTTGCTCCTTTGGGTCTCATAATACAAGACTCGGTTTCAAGCAGACTAACCGTAGGAATTTTTCATTCCCTTGTCAAGCAAAAATTTGCCCAGCCCTTAGGAGAACCTTGACTCAATCCCAATAGCCTTCAGGGTTGGAGGGTTTCGGACAAACTCCAAATAGAAGTTTGTGTTGCGAAAGCGCGTGATTTGCGAGGGGCACCCTAAGCGATATTGTCTCCTTGAGGGGCGTATCCAGAGGTGGGTTGAAGAATGCGGATAATCCCTATCTTCGATTCAAGCTTTGACTCTACACCGTCTGATGGGCCTCCGGCTCGTAGGCCTACGACTCGAAGAATGGCTGATACGGATCAGAACATTTGTCCGCTAATTGATAAAAAGTGGAATAACGGGAGCGAATAGGACTGCCCGTCGAGAGCCTCCAGGTCGACCAAAAAACACGGCCGTGCTGGTAGGGAGGCTGGAGTCGAGCGAAGACAGGTACCTTGTTAGCAGGAGGGGATGTCTCTTCACTTGACTCGCCCCTAATGGGTGACCTCTCACCCATACAATTCTGCGCGCATATAAACCTGTGTTCGGCCCTCCTGACTGGATTTATTGCTTCTCAGAAAGTGAGGTAAGCTTCACCCACCTCCGTTATTGTGCCGTTGCCCACACTGCTGTCTGAAATGATATAGACTGCCTTTCTCGCGCCCACGGGCCAAAAGATATCCATGTAGTCGCTCTCAAGGGCACCATCGAAATGGTAGACACCGTCCGAACTTGAGGCTGTAAGAGCCGCAGTTCCAGACATTCCACCCGCTTGATTCCAGCTTAGCGTGGCTACGCTCGTGCTTGTCCCCCCACCGCCATCACCGGTAGCCAGTATGGTGATTAAACCCAGGGCAGCGACTCCTGCAACCGATAAGCAACGTAGATTCTTGGCCAAAAGGTTTTTCATTTTTCTTCTTTCACCCTCTCCTTCATTGTTCTCGTTGACACAAAGTAAGCTGCCACCGTACCAAGCGCAACAGCCACTAAATCAATGAAATCAAAGGTGCCCTTCATGAAGAAAGGCCTTACATTTTCGAGTACAGGTTTATTTATAAACCACTCTGGGATTATTTTCAATGGAAATTCCTTGAACTTCTGGAAGACCTCGAATGCAACCTCAACAAGAAACCAGCTCAGAGATATAACCATGCACTCTATTTTTCGCTTTGACACCAGCCCAGCGGTAATCATGATAAAGGAAAACACATGAAGAAAATCCGGAAGACTATTGCCGAGCACCCCAAATACATCTGGAACCTTCTGGTAAAGGCTAATTCTTAGCTTGCTGGCATAAACAAAGTAAGTCTTTTCCGGAGGCCTGGATACCAGGTATACAATACCTCCCAGGCAAAGTGCCAGCACGCCTATCCCGATTTGAAGTCCATTGACGCTTTTCCTGAAATCACCCATAAAACAAGCACCCTTGAGCGTGGGGTCAAGTTTACTCCCGTGGGGAAATCAAGTCAAACGTAGGCTCTAGTGACAATTAAGCAGGAGTTTCTGAGATAGAAGGGCTTACGTGGTCCTCCTGGAAGACATAAAGGGCATGACAGGCTACGACCTGGTCCGCTGGTGCCGCGAGAGACTCGCTTCCTGCAAGACCCCGCATCATATCCAGTTCAAGGGCATGCTTCCCGACTCAAAGCTCGGAAAGCCCCTCAGACGGCAAGCAAGGGGCGAAGAGGGAAAGCCCCTGGAGAAAGGGAAATGGGAAGAAGCCTTGGACACCAAGTCATAAATACATGCCCGTTAGGGGCATAGGGCCTTTCCGATCACATCAGGGCGAGGAAAATCCGCCTGCGGCATCCTCCAGATCTCTACAGTGCAAAGGCTGGCCCCCTTCTCACGTGAGGGGCATTTCGCCAGGCTCAGGCCTGAGATTTCTTATTCAGCAGGGATATAGGGTATCTCCTCCCCCCACCATTCTTGCTCCATGGACTTTCTCATCGTTTCCTCGGTAGGGTTTCGATATCCCCATATGCTGAATTTCATGTGATCCCAGTTCTTATATTGGGAACGATGCTGGGCCCATTCTGAGTTCCTTATGCTAGCCAGGCAACCAGCTATTAATGGAAAAACTGCGATTAATGATATGACCAATAACTTTTTCATGTCTTCCCTCTCATATGGTATCTTAGGTTGAGGAACCAAATCAGTTCCTGTTTTTCCCATCCGGCCTCCTGAAGAAGTCCAGCGCCCTGGCCTCCGCTTTTTCCCAAATTCAAGCGATTTCAGGTGCGTCAAGGATACGCTCTCACAACATGCCAACGGGCCTGAGAAAGCCGGCCTTTGAAAGAGACCTATCTCTCTAGGGACAACCTCCAGTTTCCCGCCCCTCCTCATGCCTCCTGCTTCATGAGCCGTGAAATCATGAGTATTGATAAGGAATGGCCCGGAACTCCTGTAGAAAACGCGAGTAAAAACCCCTCCTTTCCATTTTGCAAAAACATATCCTTTCCGTAGTTCATTGGCAAGCAAAATCTTCCTGATCTAGTCATCAAGAATCCGGAGAACTTCCGAAATTTGTTGTTTGGGACAAAAATTGTAAGAACATACAAGACACTAGGGTTCTGAGCCTATAACACCCTGAAATCAAAGGATAATGTGCACAGCATTTGTAGCATGATTCTTGCATGTCAATCGCATGACATAAAGGGAAAAACATGCTTCTCAGAGGACAAAAATTACATTTGCTGCCGCTTCTCTTGTTTGTCGCCTTTTTTCTATCCCGTGGCCACTCCGGTGAGGCCCAGGGTATATCAGGGCAGATCGCGAGCACGGAAGTCATTGCGGAGACTCTCCTCCATATGGCAGCAGATGTGCAGGATCAAATCAAAAGAAGCGGAAAAATCCATAAAGATACGGGACTTGAAAATTACCTTAACGGGATAGTAAGAAGCTTGAATCCTTTCCCCAATTCTTCCAGTGGTAATTATCGATTCAAGGTCGCCATTATCAAAGATCCCATGCTGAATGCTTTTACTCTTCCCAATGGCTGTATATATATCCATACTGGTCTCCTGTCAAGGCTCGAGAACGAGGCGCAACTTGCCTCCCTTTTGGCTCACGAGATGAGCCACGTCATCCTCCAGCACCCCCTGAAGGCATTCAAGGCCGAGAGCTTGCGTCAGTCCCCATGGGAGGAATCGCCGGAATCTGTAGTTTCACCATCCTACATGGACATGCGGGCAAGTTACGGAAAAGACCTTTACGCTCTCCGGGGATACGAAGAGAGGTTCGAAATGGAGGCGGATCTGATGGGGATGAGTCTCGTCGCGGAGACAGGTTATGATCCAAAGGGAATGCCGGAGCTGATATCACATCTCGAGGCAGAAATCTCCGCAAATGGATCTCAAGATGGCCTTCAGGATACAATAAGAAGGAGCCTGAAGTCACGTCGCAAAAACTGTGAAGGCTTCCTTGCTGGATTCGACGAACGAGATATCTCCTTGAGAAAAGGACATAATTCTTTTCTGGAGAAAATATGCCCTATACTAAAAGTGAATGCCAGATTGAACATCAGGGGTGGGAGATATCTTGAAGCGATAAAAGACATGGTCAAATATCTGAAGATAAGGTATGAGGACCCAGAAGCACTTTTCATAATGGGCGAAATATTTCGAAAGAGAGATGAAATAGGAGATCTTCCGAGGGCAAGAGAATATTTTCTTAAGGCAATTTTGACAGACCCCGATTACCCCGCTCCTTACAGGGCATTGGGAATCATCCATTATAAGGCCGGAGAGTGGACGTTGGCAAAAAAATGGTTTGAGTGGTTCCTGGATCTTTCTTCCAGTGTGATAGATAGGCAATATGTCAGGGGGTATGTTGAAAGATGCCGGGAGAAGGAAGAGAGGTTATGAGCAAAATTCTTTGTTCTCTTCTTGTCATCCTGCTGTGCTCGTGCACGGCTGGGATCAAGCACAATGAAGACGTCCGTTTATCAGGATACAATTTTTCTATCGAGTTCCCTGAGAACTGGAAGCGCTTAGACAGCAAGAGATTCCTGATCTTTACCAGGGAGAACCCTTTCCTCCAGTACATTCTTGTTCAACAAAGGCCCATCGGCAAGAGTTTCAGGAATACCAAGAGGAAGATTACGAGGGGTATGCTGCCGGAGGAGGCCGCAGAAGTTGTCCTTGACGAGATTACACTTGATCGCTCCGTCATAGACTTGCACCTCGTGAAAAACGAACCTGCAACAGTAAATCAGTATGACGCTTTCAAACTCATCTTTACTTACAGCACGAGACAGGGTGGCAACTATAGGACTATCTACTATGGGATGATCCGTGGCGATTGGTTCTACAGTCTTCGATACAATGCCTCCCGGAATCATTACTCTGAAGCAGACATTGAGGCCTTCCTCAAGGTGCTTGACAGCTTCACGATCCTTAATCTCGACTCTTCCTAGATGCTCAACCACGCTTCTAATGGATCAGGCTCAGCCCTCCACATTGGAATACTTGCAGGGAGGTATGGGTGACCCCAACTCATACTTCAGATCCGGGATCAGTTCGGTCCCGATGGGATTGAGGCGGATAAGGGGTCAGGGGCTAGGTCTACGGTTGACTCTTAATGAGACTTAGCCTTAACTTTTCTACCCGCTCTCTAAGGTGTCGGCCCTTCAGCATGAGAGCCTCCACAACAAGCCTCCCCTCCAGGTCATAGATAAAGACTCTTGTCTCTCCCCCTGTCTCCTTTATCACCCTCTGCCCCAGGGCATTGTATGCATACTCAGCAAGGACATTTCCCCCTTCCTCCTCCACCCTCGCCAGCCTGCCTCCCTAGTTGTAAAAGAGAGCCCTGCTCCCGATGCCGGTGGTATTGCCCGTGGCATCATACTGGTAGCTTGATGGTACCACCTGGGCCCGTGATATCTTTCAGCATGCTCGTACCCTCATAGTAGGAGTATACCTCCTCCCTGGTATTCACTACCCTCTTTAGTCTGTTCCCTTCAATGCCGACAGAACAGGATGGAGCCTATTGGGTTGCTTCTTACCGAAAAGGCTCCGATCCTCTTCATCGATAACACCCAAAAAATTATTGCTTCAAGGAAGATCAATACCAGCCTAAGCTTCCGCTTGGGCACCTCCTAAAACCTATAATCTAATGTGAGGCGTTCAACCCTGGTTGTACTGTAACACATTTTGCTATGGGTAGGGAGGTGGCCACCACGTTATCGCTTCGCTTTTCGTATTATTATCACATCTTGAATTGTGAATAATTGTGGGGAAAAGTTTTGGTGAAAGGTGCGGGCGGTGGCCTATTTTTTCAAGGTCATAGCGAGTAGAGACACATCTAGAAAGATCCGAGGACAGGGAGCAAGGCGGGCGACACTAATACACAGTCCAAGATTCCACCCCAAATAGACCCCATTTTGGCAGACATGCTAACAAGGGGCTCAGGAAAGGCGTATGGAGAGGACGCCTGAAGACAAAGGAGATGAGAGACGCACAAAATCAAGGGTATTGGTGCACAATTTCTTGTGCATTCGGGGTTTCTTTTATGGGCGTGAAGAGTTTGGACGCGAACCCTTGACGATCGTCCTACACGGGTAATCAGGCAGCAATGGTTTGCTTCTCAATTGGTATCTTGCTCAAAATCAATTCTCTTAAGTCCAGCTTGCGGGATGCATTATCGATATCGATTCCAACCAGGTTGTCTTCCTCATCATAGTCGAGTACAATTCCAGGCGACACCTCCATACTTTTGGAGCTCTTCTTAGCAGATAGATCAATGTACATGGAATCTGTTTCCGGATAATAGGATATTTTCATGGCTTAAATCTCCTGTCTGGAAATGCATTGTGGATGGTGACTTTGTCCTCAAGGGTAACTACACGGAGAAATCGGTCCTCCAGTTCATCGACAGCCGCCCAGAATCGGTATCTATTATGTTCCTGTTTTTCCACCCGTATCGGATTTCTTAATACCTTGATACACCATTCCTTTTTTATGTAAGGTCTTTTTCTGATGACTTCGTTTTCAAA
>JAFDIC010000226.1 GCA_019308525.1 Deltaproteobacteria bacterium | reverse complement strand
TGAGCCGGAACAGAGGCGGCCAGGCTCTTGAACATGAGCCAACCCGATGTTGCCCAATGAGATAGGGAGAGGGAATCGTCAACATGAAAATGCCCAAGATGCTTGACCCATAATTACCGAATTATGAATGAACGTCCCCGAGAGATTTGCGGCGTGCGAGTGAAAACATCAAGGATACGGAAACGGCAAATGTGGCTGCAAAGAAAAGCCAGGCCGGATAGTAAGTTCCAAAGGTGTCATAGGTCCAACCCGCCAGGGTGGGGCCGACAATTCTTGCAAAGGTTACAATCCCTCCCAACACCCCCAGTATAGAGCCCAAAGCAAGCCTGCCAAAGCTCTCTCTCAGGATCGCTCCCCTTAAAGGGGGGGCGCCCCATGAGAGGGGGAAAAATAGCAAGAAGAGGTACAAGGGCCAACCCCTGTCTGCGTGGGCCAGGAGGAGTATGGCGATGGCGCCGAGGGAATATAGTGCTGCCATAACATAGAACTTGTTCAATAGGTCTCCCAGCCATCCAAAAGAGAACCTCCAGAGGATACTGAGCAAGGGAATGGAGGCTCCAAGAAAGGTGGCTTTCTTCCTGCTGATACCTATGGTGCTCAGGTAAGGCATGATATGGGTGGTCAAGGCGGAGAGAGTCATGAGGCGAATCATCTCCGAGATACTCAGGTACCAGAAAACCCTTGTTCGAAGGGCGGTCTTAAGGTCGATTGCCGTCTCCTCTTGTAGAATAGCTCTTTGTGCTCCCGTAGCGGATCTCCCGTCCGGCAGGTATCCATACTTTTCAGGTCTGTGACGAACTACAAGAGAAAGGGGTATGCCAAGAACAAGCATACCGGTTCCAAGGATCACGAAGGCGGTCCTCCACTGGAAGGAATCAATCAGGATGGTAACAATGGGAAGGAGGATTCCCCCCGCGCCGATACCTGTATTCATTATTCCAAGGGCCTTGCCTACGTCTCTTTCGAACCAGTTGGCAACTGCGGTAGTGAGAACCGTTGCGGTACAGGCGCTGGCCCCCAGGCCAAGGACCAGAAAGGCCCCGTAAAACATGGTGAGATTTGTTGTCTTGGCCAGGAGAAAAAATCCGGCGCCTATGAAAAGGCTCCCTGGGAAGAGCAGCCTTCTTGGGCCAAAGCGATCCACGAGGAGACCTACTACAGGAGCAAAGAGACCGAGCTCCAGGCCCCGCAGGGATGCTCCCAGGGAAATCTGAGTGTAACTCCAGCCGAATTCTTCAAAGATGGGCTCGAAGAAGGCCGTAAAACCCGTCATTATAGTGCCGCTTACATAGAAGCCGAACAGGAAGCAGGCAAGGACTATCCACCAGCCGTAGTAGATAGGCACTATTTTTCTCCCACAGATCCACTGGAAAGGTCGTGGAAAGACCGATCGAGCTTGAGCAGGGTTCCCATGATTTCTGAATGAAAGTTCTTTTTGTGGACGGCCTTGAAAGTGCCCGTGGGGAAATTCTTTGCTTTGCAACCCAGGTCCCCTTTTCCTTTTCGTAGGTTAGAATAGTTTCAGTTGTTGGTGGGCCTTCTTCCGCTTCCAGGGCGCCCGCTCAAGGGGTGCGCACAGATCCTCCGGGACGAACTGGAGGAAGGGCGACGGCTTCATGGCCCGAAGCTTTCCGTTGAGAGACCGGCTGTGAGACCGGGTTATTATCAGCCGGTTCCGTGCCCTTGTCATGCCCACGTAGAGGAGTCTTCTCTCTTCCTCGATGTCTCGTTCCCCGAAGAGAGTACAGGGGATGATGCCGCTTTCACATCCAGTGATGAAGACCACCTGCCATTCCAGGCCCTTGGAGGCATGGAGTGACATCAGGGCGACCCTGTCCCCGCCAAGGATGGTATGGTCTATCCCCCGGTCAAGTGAGAGGGTATCAAGAAAGGTAGCCAGGCCTCCAGGCAGGTTTTCGGCCATCTTCATGAGGCGGCCCAGGGATTCCTCTGCCTCCCCGGACAGGGTGCCGAGTCTGTGGTATTCCAGGGCGAACCTGATCCAATCCGGGACTCCGGCACTTCCATCACACTGTTTCCTCAATTCCGTTATCTCTCGTGCGACGAACCGCAGTTCTTTATGTCCCTTGAGAACCTTGCCCAGGGGGCTGGTAACGTCATGTTCTTCAAGGGACCTCAAGTAAGCCCTGACATGGTGAGGCGTGTTTTTGTCGGCGATGAGCCGGAGAAATCGCCAGATGATATTAACAGGAGAGCGAAGGACCAGGGGTTTCTCTCCGGACCTGACATAGGGGATACCGGATCGGGAGAAGGCCTCTTCCAGCTCATCTCCTTGAAAATTGAGCCTGTACAGCACTGCGAGGTCCCCAAAGCCAAGATCTTCACCATCTTCATGGGAGGCTACCCTGCCGCTGTCAATAGAGAAGTAAGTAGTTCCCCCCAGGAGCTTCTCGACTTGCTCCACGATCATCTCGGCCTCTTCTGCGGCGGTACGGCATTCCGCCAGGGAAACGGGAACTCCAGGGCCCTGCGTACCCTCCAAGGGAGAATCTTTTTCCATGAGGGCTGCGGAGGAGGACAGTATCACTTGAGTGGACCGGTAGTTCCTGTCAAGGATGATCTTTTTGCTGCCGGGGAAGTCTGTTTCAAAGCGCAAAAAACTATCTCTATCAGCGCCGCGGAATCCGTAAATGGCCTGGTCGGGGTCTCCAATGGCACACAATACCGCAGAGCATGGCGAGGGAGAATGTGCTCGCCTCTCTTGAGGGTCATTGAGTCCAGCGGAGGAAGCGTTGACCAGATGTTTCAGTATGTCCACCTGGACCGGGTTTGTATCCTGGTACTCATCCACAAATATCCAGGGAAAGCATTCGGCGTATTTGCGGGAGATATCGGGATAATCCTTGAGGAGCCTCAACGTTTCCACCTCAAGGTCATCCAGGTCGAGCATTGAATTGGCCCTCAGCATGTGATTGTACCTCTCAAGGAGAGGCAGGAGATCTTTATCAGTGCATTCCCCCTCCCCCTTTTGGACCAGTGCCCTTTTCAACCTCGGTATGGCCTTCACGAGTCTGGATAGGTCCCTCCCGCTCCTTGAAGACTGGGATAGGGCTTCTCTTGCAACATCTTGGATGTCGTGCTCGGAGCAGATAGTGAATTCCGGGGGGAGATCGAGCAAACCGGCCTCCCGGCGGAGCACCTGGAGGCAAAATCCGTGAAAGGTCATTATGTTGGATGGAATATGCCCCTTACCCATCCCCTGGAGCGCAGACTCATGAAAGAGGGTGGCAATCCTTTCCCTCATTTCCCTTGCGGCCTTGTTCGTGAAGGTAAGGGCCAGGATTTGGCCTGCCTCTGCATCCCCCTGCTGAATCAGGTGCGCGATCCTGTGTGTCAAGGTCATGGTCTTCCCGGTTCCGGGGCCTGCAAGGATGATAAGGTGTCTGCCACGAAAGAGAACGGCATCCCGCTGGGCCTGGTTCAGTGGGTCCAGGATGGGATCCGGGGGGCCTGGATCCGTCAAGGGTTCCTTGCTTTCTGTGTCCCCCGGTCTTATCGTCGGGAGCCTGCGCTGTTCAGCACCAACCCTGTTTCCCTCCCTGACCTTGCGTCTTGGTGTTGCGTTTCTCGCACCTTGAAACAGGGTCTCCTGGCCCATCAACTCAGCCTTCTCATGCTTGTCAAAGAGGCGTATGACCCCGTATTCACCGTCATAGCCCTCTTCTTTTATGACCCGGGAGTGACGCATCCTTTCAATGGCCTTGGCAAGGAGCATTCCGCCGTGGGACTCAATATCACCTAAGGGGGCATCCATCAGAATGAAGAGCTCAGGGCCTATCCCCGCAAGGAGATCTTCGTAAACAGTAGTTACTCTTTTCGTGGAAGGTCCGCAGTCGTAAATCTCCGACAGGATTTCAGTCAGGGGAATAAGGCTGAAAAAGGCCTTGGAAATACGAGGGTCTTCCCGGTCGGCAAGCTCCCCCACCCTGTTGAAGACACCGACTGTCAAGGGTTTGCCGCAGACAGGGCATATGCCCTCATGCCTCCTGGTCTCCCTGGGATGAAGCCTGACAGAGCACTTTCTGTGCCCGTCAAAATGGCATTTCCCCTCTTCCGGGAAAAATTCAATGGTGCCTTCGAATCCGGCCTGGGAGATCATGGCCCCCAGGATGTGATCATAGTCCAGGTCCGTGTCAAAGATGTTGGCCTCTCTTCCGAGCTTGGACGGGGAATGGGCGTCAGAGTTTGACACCAGGAGGAACCTGTCCAAGGAAGACAGGAGGCGGTTCATGGGCGGGTCTGAAGAGAGCCCCGTTTCAAGGGCATGAATGTGGGCGGTAAGGTCACCAAAGCACTCTTCTATGGTATCAAACCCGGACTTAGATCCAAACAGGGAGAACCAGGGTGTCCAGACATGGGCTGGAATCAGAAAGGCCTTTTCGCTTACCTCAAGGGCGGTCTCGAGCAGGTCTCTCGAGTCCAGGCCGAGGATGGGTCTGCCGTCGGATTTTATGTTTCCGATGCGCTCCAGGCGCTGGTTGAATCTTTCGACGGAGAGGAAGTCGGGAAAAAGGAGTAGGTGATGGATCTTTCTGGTCTTACCGCCCCTCTTGTAGATGCAACTGATCTCTCCCGAGAGCAGGAATCGAGTTTGGATGAGGCACGAGCCAGGGACCTTTTTTTGCGCATCAGATTCCAGGTCCGGTTTGAGCCGGTGGAGCCCGGGTTCTGCCTGCACCAGTTTTTCCCGGAGTTCTTTGATCCAGCCAGGATGGGTGAAATCGCCCGTACCGACGACGGTTATGCCTTTCTTCTTGGCCCAGACGGCGATGTGCTCCGGGTCCAGGTCCCTGGACGTGGCGCGCGAGTAATGGGAATGTATGTGAAGGTCGGCGATGAATCTCATAGGGGTGAATATGGACCAAGAGGGGTATGTTGTCAATGGCATAGTCTCCAGGCAGGGGGCTGAGCAACATTAATTTGCCCGGAGAGACTTGATATGATAAAGAAACATAGTGGGTTTATCTTGAAGGAGCTGTAGACTTGTGGTGAGGGTTTTGGATAGAAAGGATAGGTGCCTCTTGCTGGGGGTCACGGGGGGAATCGCCACCGGCAAGAGCACGGTGGCAGAGATGCTGGAAGAAATGGGCGCTCCCCTTGTCGATGTGGACATTATTGCCAGGGAGGTGGTCGAGCCGGGTCGGCCAGCGTGGAAGCAAATCGTGGGCTACTTTGGCGACAGCGTGCTCAAGGAAGATGGTTCGATAGACAGGAAGAGATTATCTTCCATAGTGTTCAATGACGAGGCAAAGAGAAAGAGGCTTGAGAGTTTCACCCATCCCTTCATCCTGGAGGAGATGGCAGGGCATGTTGACAGGATCGCAAGAAACAATCCAGATGCGATTATCCAGGTGGTTGTCCCGCTACTCATAGAGATTGGTTCCCAGAACCAGTTTGACAAGGTGGTTTTGGTCTATGCCCCCGGGGAGGTACAGATAGAGAGGCTCATGAGAAGGGACGGCATCGAGAGGACACAGGCAGAACGGATCCTGGAGGCTCAACTGCCCATAGATGAAAAGTTGAAATACGCGGACTTTGTCATTTACAATGACGGGACCCTTGATGAAACCAGGACCCAGGTCGAGGACCTTTGGAGGGAATTGAAGGACATACAACAAGGGAGGTCAAAGTAATGAGCATATCAAGGTTGCCCCTGAAGGAAGTCGACAGGGTAGATATTCTCACCCTCATGGACAACTACGTGGACGTCTTGCTGGCAGGCAATGAGACGGTGACCCGCCCTCCCCTCTCAGAGGGAGATGAAATCCCCCTTGACACCTTCGTCGCAGAACACGGCCTCTCACTCCTGGTCAGTGTCTACAAGGACCACATGAAACACACCCTACTCTTTGACACCGGGTACACGAGAGAGGGCGTATTGCACAACGCGGAGAGGCTCGGGATCGAGCTGGGGGAGATAGATGCAATCGTGATGAGTCACGCCCACATGGACCATACAGGGGCGCTCATTCCGATCCTGAATCGAATTTCTCGCCCCATGGACCTTTTTCTCCACCCCGCCGCGTTCCATTTTCCAAGGTACAAGGCCTTGAAGAACGGGAGAATGCTCCGCTTTCCCAGGACCCTCGTGAGGGATGAACTGGAGAGGAGAAACACAAATCTCCACGAGACCGAGGGGCCCATCCTCATAGAGGATGACACCGTCCTGATAACGGGCGGAATAACACGCCGAACAGACTTTGAGAAAGGGCTCCTGAACGCCTACGTGGAGAGGGGAGGGAAATTGGAGAAGGATGTCATTGCCGAGGACCAGGCCCTAGCAGTCCGGTTGAAGGGAAAAGGTCTGGTTATCATATCCGGGTGCAGCCATGCGGGGATAATCAATACCGTGCTCTATGCAATGGAGGTGACGGGGGTGAAGGATATCTACGGGATCATTGGAGGCTTTCACCTCTCAGGACCCGATTACGAGCCGATAATCGGGAGGACAATCGAGGAGCTGGAGAAGCTCGAACCCAAGGTCCTCGTTCCCATGCACTGTACGGGCTGGGAGGCCATCAATCGCCTTTCGGAGGCATTCCCCGATGCTTTTATCTTGAACAGTGTCGGGTCAAAGTACACCCTTGTTTGATGGCTTGGCAAAAACTTCATCTCTCCGTCAAGGCG
>JAFDIC010000225.1 GCA_019308525.1 Deltaproteobacteria bacterium | reverse complement strand
CCTGCTCCACAAACACCATCGGTATCACCATACCCATGGCCGTTCAGGCAGGGCTGGGGCAGCTCGGGCGAAACGGCTTGCTCATCAACCCGGAGTTCGGCCCTGCCCTCAGAATCAGCAAAGTGCTGACAAGCCTGCCCCTGGTTCCTGACGCACCCATTGATTTCGGGGTGACAGAGTTTTGCTCCACCTGTGAGATCTGTGCAGACAAGTGTCCCGGACAGGCCATCATGCACGGCGAAAGGACCACGGAGGCGAGAAACGAGTCCACCTCGCCGGGTGTCTTGAAGTGGCCCATTGATGCGGAGAAGTGTATCGGTCAATGGTCCAGGATCCGGAAACCCTGCACCATCTGTATCAGCGTCTGCCCCTTTAACAAGCCCCGCAACTGGTTTCATTCCATGGTGAAATGGTTCGTGGATCACGTGCGATGGGCCGACCCTTTCTATGTCAAGATGGACAAACTGCTGGGCTATGGTAGGCCGGCCGATCCCAAGGGGTTCTGGGATAGGTGGGAGCCCCGGCCCTCCAGGACATCAAGAGTGAAGATCAGGCACTAGTCAGGCCCGGGATACTCCTGGCCGGCATTTTCAGCAGGCTGCACGTGGTTCTGCCTCAGGGTGAGGGCTCCGGTAGGACAGACAGAGACACATGCCGAGCACTGGATGCATGGCAGCTTCGTTGAATCCTCGTCACCAAAGAAGGTTACCACGGTCTTCATGCCCCGGTGTGCAAGGCTCAAGTGGGGCCGTGGGTTTTCCTTCCGGCAGATGTGGATGCAGCGCCCGCACAGGACGCATCGGTTTGGATAGTAGTCAAGGAGGGGATGCTCCTTGACCACCTCGGGTTCCTTGAGAAAGGGTTCCAGGCCCTTGGGTTTCAGGCCCACTTTCAAGAACCTGGCAATGCGCTGAAGCTCGCATTTCTTGTTGGCCGGACAGCTTGCACACTCCACCCGGTGGGCGGACAGGAGAAGCCGGAGGGCGGAACGCTGGAGCCTCCGCACAAGGGGTGTATCGGTCTTGACCACCAAACCCTGCCGGAGCGTGACTGTGCAGGCGGTAACCGGGCCCCTCTCCCCTTCCACCTCGACCAGGCACAGCCTGCATGATGCAGGCGCATGCTCCATGCCTTCCAGGTAACAGAGATTGGGGATATAGATGCCGTTATCAAGACAGGCCCTAAGGAGGGTGTTACCCCCATCCGCCATGATCTCTTTTCCGTCCACGATCAGTCTTACCATCGAAGAATAAAAACCTCCCTCTCAGGCGGGCTAGTGGCCCGCCGCGGCATCAGCGGGTCGTTCCACCACCGGAGCAAGATCAGGAGGGGAGACCTTTTTCACGGCATTGTACTCCACCGGGCATGCTGCCATGCACTCGCCGCATTTCACGCAAAGACTTTGATCAATCCCCTTTTTCCTGTCCCGGGTCGTAAATATGGCCTCCACGGGACAGCTCCCGACACAGGCGTCACAGCCGCGCGCACATTTTTCCAGGTCTATGTAATAGGCGGTCAGGGAACGACAGACACACGCGGGGCACCGTTTCTCCCTGACGTGCGCCTCGTATTCCTCCTTGAAATACTTGAGCGAGGTGAGGACCGGGTTGGGTGCGGTCTTGCCCAGGCCGCAGAGGGAGCCCAGTCTTATATCCTCGCTGAGGGATTGAAGCCTTTCCAGGTCTTCCTCCTGTCCTTCCCCTGCCGTGATCCTCTCGAGGATTCTCAAGAGTTGATAGGTCCCCACCCGGCAGAAGGTACATTTGCCGCAGGACTCCTTCTGGGTAAAATCAAGGAAATAGCGCGCCACATCCACCATGCACGTGTCCTCATCCATGACGACCATGCCCCCTGACCCCATCATTGCGCCTGCCCCGGTGAGGGAGTCAAAGTCTATAGGGGTATCCAGGAATTCATCGGGGAGACAGCCTCCGGAGGGACCTCCTATCTGTACGGCCTTGAAGGATCTCTTCTTTGGTATTCCGCCGCAGATGTCAAATATGAGCCTTCGGAGAGTAACACCCATGGGGATCTCGACCAGGCCTGCATGAAGCACATCTCCCACCACCGAGAAGACCGCGGTGCCCGGGCTCCCCCGGGTCCCCGTTTCTTTGTACCAGGCAGCGCCGTTCGTGATGATCGGGGGGATCGAAGCAAAGGTCTTCACGTTGTTGATGACAGTGGGTTTGCCCCACAGACCGCTTTGCGCGGGGTAGGGTGGGCGATGCCTGGGCATCCCCCGGGACCCCTCGATGGACTGGATCAGGGCGGTCTCTTCGCCGCATACAAAGGCCCCGGAACCCTTGAAGAGGTCCATATCCAGGTGGAACTGGCTGCCCAGTATGTTTTTCCCCAGAAGGCCCTTTTGCCTGGCTTGCTCCAAGGCCCTGGTCATTCTCTTCACGGCCAGGGGATACTCGGCCCGTACATATACCGTTGCCCTCGAGGCACCGACGGCACAGGAGCAGATGATCATACCCTCTATCACCTGGTGCGGGTTGCTCTCAAGGATCGTCCTGTCCATATAGGCCCCTGGATCACCCTCGTCGGCATTGCATATGACATACCTCTCCCTGTCCCCGGACTTCCTGGCCAGGGACCATTTTCTTCCCGTAGGGAACCCGGCCCCTCCCCTCCCCCTGAGCCCGGATGTTTCAACTGCCTGGATTATTTCTACGGGTGATAGCTGGAGGGCGAGGAATAGGGCCCCGTACCCCCCCCGCGTGATGTATTCGTTGATGTCGTCTGGGTCCATGGAGCCGCAATGCTCCATGATGATGCGTGTCTCCTGGTTGAAGCGAGGGAAATCCATCACCGAAGGGATGAGTTCATTCTCATCGGTTGCGCCAAGGATATACTCAAACAGGGGGTCTCCATCGACCAGAAGGGATTTCACGATCATGCGGGCCTTCCCCGGGGTTACCTGGTGGTAGAGAATGGGGGGGAATCCCGTATTTTCCACCAGGACAAGGGGTTCTGCGTAACAGTGACCCAGGCACCCCACTTCCCGCACAAGGGCGTCAACCTGAAATTCAAGGAGGGATTCCTCAAAGGCCCTTTTTGTTTCCATGGCCCCGGATGCGATCCCGCACGTGGCCATGCCGATAGAGATCCTTGGGGCAAGGTCTTTGCAGGCCTTCTCCACCCTGGCCTCTGCCTCTTGACGGAGCCGTTCGTATGCCCGCTCTATCCTGTCCCGTTCCTCTTTCATTTCTTGGAGTTCGTTTCCCTTTCCCTTCGTTCCTTTTCTATCTGGTAGCCCAGGATTATTCCTTCCACCTTGCTGGGTGCCATGTGGCCGTGGACTGTTTCGTCCACCACCGCGACCGGCGCAAGGGCACAGCAACCGATGCACGCAACCCGGTCAATGCTGAACTCCCTGTCAGGAGTTGTCTCTCCCTCCTTGATGCCCAGCTTTCTTTCAAAGTTTTCCAGTATCACGTCTCCTCCCCTCACGTGACAGGCGGTGCCGAGGCATACCTTTATTGGGTGACGGCCGGGTGGGTTGAAGCGAAACTGGTTATAGAAGGTTGCGACCCCATAGACCTCACATGGGCTCATTTCCAGGTGCCTGGCGACCATCTTGATTGCTTCGGCCGGGAGGTAAGAATACCTTTCGTGTATCATCTGGAGAATAGGGATCAGGTATCTCCGCTCCCGGCTGAAATTGTCGAGGGACTCTGAGATGTCCTGCAATATCTCTTCTTCGGTGATCTCCCTATCCATAACGCATTTCACTGGCAGAAGTGAGGGTACCTTTGACCAAGGACGTGTGTGATCCCTATATCTTTTCCATTGCGCCCAGGGCGCCCCGGATCCTGTCACGGAGGAGGAAACACAGCTTTTCCAATACGTTGAATCCCAGTTCCCTGTTGCTGACCATCATTTCCCTCAGGGCCGCGCCCTTGATGGAGAGGAGTTTTGTAGGCTTCTGGCACCTGGCGGAGGACATAAGGGTATGGGGCTCTCCCAGCAAGGTGGACCAGCACCCCAGGACCCTGCCCCTGCCCAGTATTGCATAGACTGCGGTTCCCTTTTTTGTGTCAAGGTCTATGGATCTTTCAAGGAACACATGCCCTTCAGCGATGATAAAGATTTCTTCCCCGAAATCCCCTTGCTGAAACACGAATTCCCCGGGTCCGTATGTCTTGACACGGCACAGGCTTGCAACCTTCCTGATCTCCTCCCTATTCAGCCCGCTGAAGAACTCCGAGCCTTCCAGGATTTCAAGAATTTTGGCTTGCTCCATATGGTTTTCCTCCGATCAGGCCTCCAAGAGACATTGGATTGGGCTCAAACATACCTCAGCCGAATAGCAAAACTGGGGTCTCAGTACTCTACTGAGGGAAATAGTCTCCTGTCCGTGTGGGGCAAGAACAGGGCCGCTATGTATTCGTTCATAAAGGGCTGGTAGATTGAAAGCTCAATGTTGGTCATGGATCTCGATATGTTGAGGCATTTCTCAAGGGCGGATTCAGAGAGCAGGCAAAGGCGAGCTCCCGCCAGTGAACTGTTGCCTATGAACTGTATCTTTTCCCTGGAGATATCCGGCAGGAGCCCTATGGAGACGGCCTTGTCTATGTCCAGGTAGTTACCAAATCCCCCGGCCACGTATAGGGTTTCTATCTGGGAGAAATCGAGCCCTATATAGTCCATCAACGACTTGATGGCGGCAAAGATCGCACCTTTGGACTTTATGAGGTTTCCGATGTCCGGTTCCGTAATAACTATGGGCCTGCCATCCTCTGTCTCGTCCCCTCCGGCTATGATATATTGAGCTATATCGTCCTGGAAGGTGAGTCGGGGGTCATTCCTGTCCCTTGAGAATTTTCCGTCAGGGCTTATTATCCCGTTTCTTACAAGCTCGTATATACAATCCACAAGGCCCGAACCACAGATACCGCGAGGCTTGGCGTTACCTATGGTCTGGTATCGGAGGTTTCCATCCGATATTCTTACCTTTTCGATGGCCCCGCGAGTAGCACGCATGCCGCACCTGGTTCCCCCTCCTTCAAATGCGGGGCCAGCAGACGCAGAACAACAAACGAGCCACTCATTGTTTCCCATGGCGATCTCACCGTTGGTGCCGATGTCTATCAACCCCCGAACTTCCGGCTGGTCGGCAATGCCGCAGGCCATGACGCCTGAAACAATATCGCCACCCACATAGGAGGCCACACTGGGGATGGTCTCCAGGATACCGCTTGGATCTATGTGTATGCCGATCTCCCGTGCAAAGATCTGGGGATAGACGTCGGCCGTGGGAACATAGGGTTCCACGCGGATTGAGCAGGGAATCAATCCCAGGAGAAAATGGCTCATGGTGGTGTTCCCCGCCGCTACCAGGGCATTGATCTCTTCCCTGGGTATTTTCTTCTCCCGGGTCAACCTTCCTATGAGATCATTGATGTTCTTGATGATTGCCTCGTGCAGGGGATGAAGGCCCCCTGCGCCGCAGGCAAAGATCATCCTGGAGATCACGTCCTCTCCATAACCGGCCTGGAGATTGATATCCCCCTCCACCCCAAGGATCTTGCCGGAATTGATGTCAACGAGCTGGGCCACGACGGTGGTGGTGCCCACATCTATGGCCACGCCGTAATTCCTGGACGTGGTATCCCCCGGCTCCACCTTGGTGATCTGGTACCCCTTATTCCTCTTGACCACGGTGACTGTCACCTTCCAGTCGTTATCCCGCAGGGTGACGGAAAGTTGCTGGAGGCATGAGAGGGAGATTTCATAGGAATGCCACCCCAGCTTTTTCCTCAATTCCCTGGAGATCCTTTCTATGTCCGCGATATTGTCCTCGATCGTAGGGGGAGGGAGTTCGAGGTAGAATTTCCTGACAGGGGGCTGGACCTCACCCTTGCCCTCCATCTGGGAGGCCTCCCGGGTTATGATCTTTACTTCTTCGAGCCGGGATTCCGGGGGGATCATGACCTCCAGGTCGTCTGCGACTCTTGTCTGGCAAGCCAGTACGAATCCCTTGTCTAGCTCCTCCTGGGAAAAAAATGTGGACGAGACGTCACTGTCCTCCACTACCGTGCCCTTTTGAACCGTGACCCTGCATTCTCCGCAGACCCCCTGACCCCCGCAAAGATTGTTAATGTGGACTCCGGCCTTGCCGGCCGCCTCCGCTATGGTGGTGCCTTCGGGCACATCAACTGATATGCCGTCAGGAAGGAATGTGACATGAAAAGATTTCAATGTGTGTCTCCTCGAACTAGGGCTCTACCTAAAAAGGAGAGGAAGGATTTCATACCTCAAAGGGGGTCGAGCCGCCACCCTCAAGGTCCTGTACATGGATGAAAACACTAGATACTTTTCCCAAAGCAATAGAGTATAGCAGATGCAGAGGGCTACCTCTAGAAAATTTTCTCGGACCCCCAACCACGGCAATTTTGGTTTGACATACCAGATGTTGTATTTTATCATCTATTGTCACTCTAAATATGTGTCCTTTCAAGGCCCAAAACCAGTTGATGGGCGGTTAGTAGGGAAATATCCAACATTGATTTCGTCGTCACAGCCACTCTCACCGGAATAAAATTTGTGCTTTTTGAGTCACTTTTGTAACAAATCTGTTTTGGAGGCAGCCATTGGCCAGGCAAGGGAAGACGCTTGTAACCGAGAAGGGGGAGTTCAATATTTCAATGTTCAATTGGGATGA
>JAFDIC010000224.1 GCA_019308525.1 Deltaproteobacteria bacterium | reverse complement strand
CGGCAAATGGATAACCCCTGCGAGGTTGAAGGTGATGCCCTATGCTTTACGGTGCCGCGCCTGCCAGGAGGAAAAGGAAGAAAGACAGAAGGCATTGGCCACGTGATCAGGAATCTCTTCCTACCTCCACCACCTGGCCATGAAGAACAGGACCAGGCCGTAGACCTCAAGGCGACCCAGTAACATAGTGGCACTCAAGACCCACTTGCCGACCTCAGGGATATGGCTGTAGTTGCTCATGGAGCCCACCAGCCCGAACCCGGGCCCCACGTTGCCCATGGTGGCTGCCGCGCCTGAAAAGGAAGAGAGGATATCCAGGCCAAGGGCCGTCAGGATGAGAGCGGCCAGGAACACAATTCCCAAGTATAGAGATATGTAAAGCACATTCATTTCCAGGACCTCCTCCTCCATGGTGATCCCGTTGACCTTCACCCTTATGATCCCACTCGGATGTTGAATTTTTTTTACCCTCTTTGCAATCGCCTTCCACAGTATGACAACCCTATCAACCTTTATGCCGCCCGAAGTGGAACCAGCACATGCGCATTGAAGGGTAAAAAAGATGAGAATCAATTGTGTGAACGGAGGCCATTGGGAGGTATCAGTGGTCGAGAACCCGGTGGAAGTACCAAGGGATATGGCCTGGAATGCGGAGTAGCGCAAGGACTCGCCAAGGCCTTGGCCTTCAATCCAGTACAGATACAGGCTTATCGCGGCGATACCAGCCAGCATCGATAAAACATAGTACTTGACGACCGGCGAATGCCACAGGTCCGCAATCTTTCCCGTGATCGCCCCAAACAAGAGCCCGAAGTGGATCCCGGACAGTACCATGAAGAGCATTACTACCATCTCCACCCCGAGGCTCCCGTAATGGGCAATGCTCAAGTTCTTTGTTGAAAAGCCGACGTATATGTAGAGCAGGACTTTCAGGGTCTGCCTTGTCCTGTAATGGAAGTTTTCTGCTGCCAGTGCAGACATCTCGGTTCTGTAAAGTATCATTCCAGCCCTTCCCATGGAAGGGGAGACCGATAGCACAAAAATCAGGATCCCTATTCCTCCAATCCAATGGGTGGAAGATCTCCAGAACAACAGTCCCTTCGGGAGGGACTCGATATTGTTCAATATGGATGACCCAGTGGTAGTGTATCCCGAGACGCTCTCAAACCATGCATTGCTGAGAGTGAACTCACCTCCCCACAAGACATATGGAAGGATACCCACGAGACACGAGAGCAGCCAACTGCTCACCACGATCATGAAACCCTCTTTGTTGCTGATATCAGTGGAGGCCGGGACGAAAACCATCAGGAAAAGTCCGAAAAGGATCGTGATAATCGAGCTGTAAAAAAGCAGGTACGAGGCACCGTCCCGGTAGATCAAGGAGACCAGAGCGGAAAGCAGCAAAAAGGCAGCGTTCAAGAGCAATACAAAGCCGTTGTACCTGAGAATTATGTGGAGCCTCATCTTAGTCCCTTGCTCCTACCATGGAAGACAACTCCTTGATGGAGTTTGCCAAGTCCCTGAGTTCGTCCTCTGATTCGATCTTGATATCAAAGGGCGTCCTATTGGATATGAATTCCTTGATTCCCTTAGACATCCTGATAATAGGATTCACGGTGTAATAGTTCACGAAATAGTTGAAGACAAGCGAAAAAACGAGGGCTGACAGGATTGCTATGACCCCCGGCATCACAGCCCTGTGCGACCTGTTTTTCAAATTGGAAGCCGTGTCATACATGACGCTGTCATTCATGGCCATCAGTTTCTGTACGGATTTCTTAACCTCGAGGAACGCTGCATGAACCTCCTTGAAATACCAATCGATATCTCTCTCAAGCCTTGTGCCGGCTATGGACCTTGACCACAGTGTCTTGTAGGCTTCGTACTTGGATCTTATCTCGTTCACATAGGAGGATTCTCCCCGGATCGTTATATTGCCCCCGGCGACCTCCAGGGCATCTCTAAACAGCGCGTCTGCCCGGTTGATAATAGCCCTCCCCTCTTTCCTGTCACCGAGCAACAGGACGAGTACTCCGCTGTCTTGCCTTTCGAGCGCCTCGATCATCCTTCTTGCGGCCTGGATGCTCTTGTAGTTTTCGTCCAGAAGCCTTTGGACCCCGCTTCCTACTGTCCTCAATTCGTATACCGACCATACGCCTGCAAGAAACAACATGGTCACAAGGATCAGGAATCCCGACATGGTCTTTCCTCTTAGCCCCATAATGCCTCCTCCCCGAATTGATAGACGGCACCTCTCGGCCGCCAAGACGCGGCCCCGGATCGGTCGCTCCCGCCCTTTCTCCTGCCTCATGGCGGGTTTTTGCCCATCACAATACTGTTCAGAAAACCTTCTCCATGAAGGCCAAGATTCTCTTCTTCTATTGCTTGACAATCTGTTAAATGCTTAGAGAATCAGCCCTCTAGTTCTTCTCAAATTCCCCTCATTCCTGTGGACATTGGATCAACAACTGTGATATTAGCTTATTAGACCCGAGCGCTCCCGATATCAACAACATTTTGTGGCAGAGGAGGCATATTTATGTTCTTTAACCCGCTGACTTTTGTTTTCATAGTCTTCTTCTTCTTTGCTATCGTATTTTTTTTCGTCATTGTTCAAGTCAACCTCATTGCCCTCGCCTTCACAAGAATAGGGATACCGCCCCAATACGTGTTCTCGGCCCTCTTTGCCACCCTCGTGGGTAGTTTCGTTAACATTCCCATCAGGAGGATCCCCCAGGAACTCATGACCACTGAGACAAGGGTGGATTTCTTTGGCTTCAGGTACGTCGTCCCGGTATGGAAAAGAAAGGAGACCATCCTCGCCGTGAACCTGGGAGGGGCCATTATCCCCACCCTGCTCTCCCTCTACCTGGTCATGAAAACAGGTCTGTGGGGAAGGGCTGCCATCGCGACCGCCCTGATGTCCATCGTCACCCACAGGCTTGCAAGACCTGTACCGGGCCTCGGGATTGCCCTGCCCGGTTTCCTGCCCCCTCTCCTTGCGGCATTTATCGCTGTCATTGTCGGTTACAATCATGCGCCTGTGATCGCCTATATCTCCGGCACCCTCGGGACCCTGATAGGGGCTGATCTTCTTAACCTCAACAAGATCAGCGACTTGGGGGCACCCGTGGCATCCATTGGAGGAGCGGGAACATTTGACGGCATATTCCTCAATGGCATACTCGCGGTACTCCTTTCCATGTTTTTTACTTGATCGTGCCATGAATAGCACTCTCTTTGTCTTGACCTCTGCATATGGCCCCTTTATATTAACACAAATACCCTCGATTCCGCTGTTTCCAGCAGTGATGACAAACGAGCTTCTCTCCAAGCACAGGTACCACGCGCCGAACGTCCCTGTTGCGCTTTTGTGCCTGGATCACGTCACTAGTCGGTGGTAAGAACAATGTAACCAACCGGTTCAGATTTCGGGGGGTTCAGGATGTGGAAATGGAAAAGGCCCATTGGCTAGTCTCTAAATCGGTAGATCATTACAGGTCAGCAACACTTGTCATTGTTATTGTCACACTTCTCTTTGCCCTCCTTGCCGGTGTCCCCTCCCTCTGGCCCAGGGCCTTTCAATGGCTCAACCCGATCACCGTGGACACGGATCCCGAAAACATGCTCTCCAAAGATGAAGCCGTCCGGATATTCCACAATAGGATGAAAAAGGTCTTTTCGCTCCACGATATGGTGGTGCTGGGAATCGTGAATGAAGAAGCGAAAGAGGGTGTCTTCAATCCCGGCTCTCTCCGGAAGATCTATGATCTGACGGAATACGCAAGAACCCTGAGAGGAAAGGACATTGGTGAACCACCGGGAGAAGGGGTGGTGGAAGTGGACTTGATCGCCCCCTCCACCGTGGACAGCATCGAACCCGGGGGAGCTGGCGTCATAAAGTTCGAATGGCTCATGAAAACGCCGCCCGGCACTCCCGAAGAAGCCAGGGAGATCAGACGAAAGGCCCAGCGCATCCCTTTCCTCAATGGAACCCTGGTTTCAGAGGACGGTAAGGCCATCGCTATCTATTTGCCCCTGACAAGAAAGGATTTGAGCTACAAGATCTCATCCAGGTTGAGGGAAAAGATAGAGAGTTTTGAAGGGTCTGAGCAATACTATATTACAGGCCTACCTGTGGCAGAGGATACCTTTGGAGTGGAGATGTTCGTCCAGATGGGCATCTCCGCGCCCCTTGCCATGCTGATCATATTCATCCTTATGATCCTCTTTTTCCGTAAGATCATAGTTATCATCCCGTCCTTGATAGTGGCGCTCATGTCCGTTATCTTCACCATGGGGGCCCTGATCATATCAGGCTACCCGGTTCACATCATGTCCAGCATGATCCCTATCTTCATCATGCCCATTGCCGTTCTTGACAGCATCCACATTATCAGCGAGTTCTTCGAGCTCTACCAGGAAACAAGGGACAAGAGGCAAACCATAAGAAAGGTCCTCTATATTCTTTTCAAGCCCATGCTCTATACGTCCCTTACGTCTGCCGCGGGGTTCGCTTCCCTTGCCCTGACACCAACCCCCCCGGTGCAGGTATTCGGAGTGTTTGTCGCCTTCGGGATCATGGTAGCATGGCTCTTGACCGTGACTTTTATCCCGGCGTTCCTCATGTTTATTTCTCCGAAACGTCTTGAGGACTTCGGGGCCGCTAGAACCGTGGCGGAAGCCGAAGTTTCAACCGGCGGACTTGGCAAATTCCTCCACATCCTCGGAAGCGTCACCTATCACAGGGCCAAGCTGATCATCGGCGTCACCATTGCGGTCATCGGGATTTCCGCCTATGGTATGAGCAGGATCGAGATCAATGACAATCCCATAAAATGGTTCACTCGATCACACCCGATACGTGTGGCTGACACTGTCTTGAACAGGCACTTCGGCGGAACTTACATGGCCTACCTCGTCCTTTCACCGGTGGAAAAGAAGTTCGACCCGGAAAGGACCTTGAACGAGTTGGCCCGGAAGGCCGAAGAAAGGGCTGTGTCTTTGAAAGAGGATCTGCCATCCGGCCCGGGTGTTTTCCAGGAACTTGTTCTCCTGGCCGGCGGCGAGATGAAGAAGGCTCAATCCAGAGACGAGTTTTTCAAGGCCATGGACCGTGTCGTGAGACAAAAGGCGGAACTGGCGGAAGGCGAATCCGCCTTCTCCTGGGAGGAGGCAGGCCTGTTCCTCGATGAGCAGAGGCAACTCAGCCAGATCTTCAAGGATCCAGACCTCCTCCGGTACCAGGAACGCTTACAGGAGGCCATGAAGCGGACCGGCATTGTGGGCAAGAGCAATTCCCTCGCAGACATAGTGAAAACGGTCTACCGCGACCTTGTCTCTGGAAACGACCCAGGGGAGCAGGCCAAGAATTTCAGGATACCGGACAGGCGACGGATCGTAGCAGAGTGCCTGATCCAGTTCCAGAACAGTCATCGCCCCGGGGACTTGTGGCATTTTGTGACACCCGACTACAGAACCTCGAGTATATGGGTGCAACTGCGAAGCGGCGATAACAAGGACATGGCCCTGGTGGCGCGGGCCGTGGATGAGTTCATGGCTTCAAATCCACCCCCAGTGCCTGTCAAGCACCAGTGGTTCGGCCTCACCTATATCAACGTCATCTGGCAAAGGAAAATGGTGGCGGGAATGCTCCAGGCGTTCCTCGGCAGCTTTCTTGTTGTTTTCCTCCTTATGACCATCCTGTTTCGCTCTGCATTGTGGGGTCTGCTCTCCATGGTTCCTCTCACGGTGACCATAGGAGCGATATATGGGGCGGTAGGTCTCATCGGGAAAGACTATGACATGCCCGTGGCCGTCTTGAGCAGTCTTACCCTCGGCCTGGCCGTCGACTTCGCAATCCATTTCCTGGCGCGGGGAAGGGCAATGTACGAAAACGTGGGATCGTGGAAGGAAGCAGCCCTTTGCGTGTTTGGTGAGCCGGCCCGGGCCATCGCGCGCAACGTAATAGTTATCGCAGTGGGCTTCTTGCCCTTGCTCTTCGCACCCCTGGTGCCTTACAAGACCGTGGGTATTCTCATGGCAACGATCCTCTTGCTGAGCGGCATCTCAACATTTTTCCTCTTGCCGTCCCTCTCAAGAATACTTGAAAAGAGACTGTTCCTGCCCGGCAAGGTCATGGGCCCCACGTGCAACTGTGTCACCTGCCTTGTCTCTTCCCTTGCCCTGGTGGCTTTGGTTGCCCTGAACCTGCACCAGTACGCGAGGGTAGGATGGTCGACCCTTACGTGGATCAGCCTGATAGCGATACCCTTCATCGCGTTGGGCTGCGGGATACTGTCTAGAAGGGAAAAATGCAAATTCTCACCAGATCAATAAGGAGGGCTCAACATGCCTAGGGCTAAATCCATTGGAACCGTCTTGCCAGTGTCAGCGTTCTTTTTGATCCTTCTCTTGACCCCGATTCTTTCTGCCGGCGAGCAGCCGACGGCTGCCGTGCCCACGGTTGATGAGATCGTCAACAACACGAACCGGGTCTCCTACTACCAGGGCTCGGATGGAATGGCCAAGGTGTCCATGACGATCGTGGACAGCCAGGGAAGAAAACGCTCCCGAGTTATGACAATTCTCCGGTGGGACAAGCCCGGCCCGGGCGGAGATGACAAGTTCTGCGGGGAGCAGAAATTCTACGTGTATTTCCACAGACCCGCGGACGTGAACAAGATGGCCTTTCTGGTACACAAGCATCTGGATCGTGATGATGATCGCTGGCTGTATCTTCCCGCCCTGGACCTGGTCAAACGTATAGCCGCCACGGATAAACGGACCAGCTTCGTAGGGTCAGACTTCTTCTACGAAGACATCTCGGGAAGGCACATTGACGAGGATACCCATGAGATTCTCAAGACCACACAGAATTACTATGTTTTGAAGAATACCCCAAAGGACCCCGGGTCAGTGGAGTTTTCCTATTTCACCATGTGGATTCACCGCCGCACCTTTGTGGTGGTCAAGACCGAATACTTTGATAAGCAAGGCGAGAAGTACAGGGAGTACACCGCAAAGGAAGTAAAGGTGATCCAAGGTTATCCAACGGTCACAAGGGCTACCATGGCCGACCTGCGCACAGGAGGATACACGGAGTTGGGATATAGCAGCGTGAAGTACAATCTGGGTATATCTGAATCCATTTTTACGGAAAGGTACTTGAGACGCCCGCCCTATAGATATCTGAGATGAAGATCACGTTTCTCTTCCTCATACTGTTTCCCATCTCATTTTTCCTGCTTTGCGGAGGCCTGCTTGTCTGCTCCTGCGCCAATGCACAGGAACCTCCGCCCTTGCCCCGGGGCCTGGGTTCTGCTCTTCCAGGAGACCAGGCTCCGCCCTTGCCTCAAGGGTTGTCCGGGGCCAGGGAGCCAGAGCAAACTGAACCGGGGCTTCCGGCAGGCCTCCAGGGAGGGTCCCAACCGCCCGGTCACATCGAGCCCGAAAAAGAGCCGCACCTCCCCGGGGGGCTGGAGGGTTTGCCCCGACCCGGCGCGAGCCGCAACTCCCCGGGGGGCTGGAGGGTTTGCCCCGACCTGGCGCCGTTACTCCCCTAGAGAAAAAGCCCTCAGATGGGAGCAAAATCAAAAGGAGCATGGAGAAGCTGGGGTCTTCGGGCTTCTGGGAGGCCCGCGGTGGTGTGCGTACAGGGAATGACCAATATGAGAAAGATGCATCCCTCGGCGAAACCCGTCTCCAGGTAGGAATTGAGCCGGTACTGGGTGAAGCCATCTTCAAGCTCACCGCGGATTTTCTTTATGATTTCGTGCTTGAAGATCACGACATAGACCTGGAATCCGGTCAGGGCTGGCTGGACCTGCGTGAGGCAAATGTATCCCTATCCCCTCTGGCTTTCATGGACCTCAAGGCAGGCAGGCAGATCCTGACCTGGGGCACCGGTGATCTCATATTCATCAATGATCTTTCCCCCAAGGACTGGCAGGCATTTCTCATCGGCAGGGATGTAGAATATCTAAAGGCACCATCCGATGCACTGAAAACCAGTCTCTTCAGCCGGATTGCAAATCTCGACATCGTCTATACACCCAAGTTTGATCCAGACAGGTTCGTTTCTGGTGAGCGGCTCTCTTACTACAACGCTGCCCTCGGAAGAACCGCGGGAAGAGATGCCATCATAGAGCTTGATCTGCCTAATTCCTGGTTCGAAGACTACGAACTGGCACTGAGAATAGCAAGGAACATTGAGGCTTACGAGCTGTGCTTGTACGGCTACAAGGGCTTCTGGAAGAGCCCGGGGGGATTCGACCCAGCCACCGGCGAGGCCCTTTTTCCAAAGCTGAACGTCTATGGAGGGAGCATTCGCGGTCCCCTGGCCAAGGGAATAGCCAACATCGAGATAGGGTATTACGACTCCAGGGAGGATCCATCCGGGGATGATCCCTACAAGAGAAACTCTGAGTTTCGCTTTCTGACCGGTTACGAGATGGACCTGCCCCAGATAGCCCACGACTTCACAGTGGGCCTTCAATATTACCTGGAGGTACTCCTCGAGTATGCTGATTATCTCCTCTCTCTGCCTGCCGGCATGCCAGTGCGCAGTGAATACCGCCACGTGGTAACTCTGCGCCTGACAAAGCTCCTTATGAACCAGAACCTCACCCTGTCCCTATTCACCTTCTACAGCCCCTCTGATTCTGATGCTTATCTCCGCCCCAAGGTAAACTACAAGATCACAGACTATTGGACGGCGGAGATCGGGGCGAACTTGTTTCTGGGATCGTCAAACCAGACATTCTTCGGCCAATTTGAAGACAACTCCAGTGTCTACTCCGCAATAAGATACGGATTCTAACC
>JAFDIC010000223.1 GCA_019308525.1 Deltaproteobacteria bacterium | reverse complement strand
CCTGTCGGCTCCTGCGGTAGAGGACCGTAACTTCCTCTGCCCCAAGCCTCCATGAGGTACGGGCTGCATCAATAGCAGTATTTCCTCCTCCGATTATCACAACCCTCTTGCCTATCTTGACTTCCTTTTCCAGGCCACGCTGGATCAAGTATTCTGTCCCGGACAGGACTCCCTCCAGGTCCTCACCCTCAACGCGCATGCTCCTGCTCCCCCAGGCCCCTATCCCGATGAATACGGCATCAAAGCCTTCGTCCCTCAGGGACTTGAGGGTGAAATCCTTGCCCATTCTTTGATTGACGCGCACATCGATTCCAAGCCCTATGATTCCGTCTATCTCCCAGTCCAATACTTTCTTGGGGAGCCTGTATTCAGGAATGCCATAACGCAACATGCCACCGAGTTTAGGCATGGCCTCAAAGATTGTGGAGTCATGACCAAGACGCTTCAAGTAATAGGCAGCAGCAAGACCCGCGGGCCCGCCGCCGATTATGGCAACCCGTTTGCCCGACGGAGGCGCCAGATAGATCTCGTAGCGCTCAGGTTCTTTCATTTCGATGTCCGCGCAAAACCTCTTTAGGTGATTGATATTCACGGGTTCATCCACAGAGTTCCGGCGACAGACGGTTTCGCAAAAACGGGGACAAACCCGGCCTATGGAAAGGGGCATGGGAATTCTTTCTTTGATAACATCAAGGGCTTCTTTGTCCTGTCCCTCACTGATGAGTCTTATGTAGAGGGGGATGTCAAGATTGGCTGGACATCGCTGCTGGCAGGGGGCCAGACACTCGTCCAAGACGTTAAAGTGGATTATCCTCCTTGTGCTGGAGCTCAGGGTGATGATGTGTTTCGGGCATATCCTCTCGCAAGTACCACAGCCGGTACATTTTGAGATGTCCACCTTGGGCAGATTATCAGGTCCCATGGAAAGCGCATCAAAAGGGCACGCCCTCACGCAGGTCCCCAACCCAAGACAACCTATGGGGCATTCCTTGGAACCCCCGTCAAGAAGGGCTGCTGCCCGACAGTCGTATGCACCGTTGTAGATATACTTGAGGTCACATCCCGGGTCACCCACGCCGTAAGTACAACCAGGCTCGGCGATCTCAGGTTCTTTCACCTCCACTTCCACGCCGAGGATATCGGCGATCTCGTAAGCAAGCTCTGGACCACCTGCTACGCAGGACGAGGGTGAAGCCTTGCCTTCAACAATGGCAATGGCATTAGCGCTGCACCCGGGCAGCCCGCAACCACCACAGTTGGCCCCTGGCAGGGCGTCTTCGATTTGTTCGATCTTGGGATCCACGTAAACATAGAACACCTTTGAGGCAAGCGCCAGGCCGACCCCAACGGCAAGGCCAATGCCACCCATTATCAACAGCCCACCTATCATCTAACTCCTCCTATGAACGAGCAAAACAAAAGAGTCTAACAAAACTATCACAGTATTCAGAACGTAAGAGTCAAATCGCGAACCCCATGTCCTAGCCTGCTTCGCCCATCCCATCGCCTACGCCATGCCCTTGAAGGCAAAAAAAGCAAGGGACATCATTCCTGCCATCACAAGCCCAATGGAGGTATCCTGAAGAGGTTTCGGTACCCTGGCCAGCAGGATCCTCTCCCTCACCGCGGCAAAGAGTACCAGGGCCAATCCAAAACCCAGTGCATAGCTTAAAGAAGCGACAATGGCCTGAATAAAATTGTAACCCTCCTTGTCCAGGATGAGCGCCACTCCCATTACTGCGCAGTTTGTGGTTATCAGGGGCAGGAATATACCCAATCCGGAATAAAGGGCGGGTATGCTCTTCTTGAGAAACATTTCTACGAACTGGACCAGGGACGCAATAAGCAGGATAAAGGCCACCGTTCTTAAGTAACCAAGACCAAACGGCCTCAAAAGAAACTGGTTGACTATCCAAGTGAGGGCCCCTGCCATGACCAGCACAAAAACCACTGCCATGGCCATACCAACGGCAGTTTCCATCCTTTTGGATACCCCGAGAAAGGGACAGTTGCCCAGGTACTGCATCAGTAGAATGTTGTTAACAAAGATACAGCTTACTACCAGAAATACGAGATCTTCCATCGGGTTCCCTCCTGGAATTGGAAGTCCAACAGGGCCAGAATCATTTCTTGCCCAGGATGTTCATAATGCATAGCATAAGACCAAGACAAACGAATGCTCCGGGCGCCTCCACCATGAATTTATAGGGTTGGAAGGATGGGCCGAATACCGGGATGTTATAAAAGGTGCCGTTTCCAAAGACTTCCCTAACCATAGCGAGGGCCGTAAGGGAGAGGGTAAAACCAATACCAATCCCCAGTCCGTCCGCCAAGGAATGCACCACGTTTTTCTTCGATGCAAAGGCCTCTGCTCGACCCAGGATGATGCAGTTTACCACGATAAGGGGTGTAAAGATCCCCAGCTTGAGAAACAGGGGGTAGGCATAGGCCTGCATGAGAAGTTCTACCACTGTGACAAAGGTTGCTATTACGACTATGAAGCAAGCGATCCGAACCGTTTTTGGAATCAGGTTCCTCAAAAGGGATATGATGATATTGGAACATACCAGGACAAAGGTGGTTGCTATTCCCATACCAATACCCGTTTCGACTCCCTTTGTCACGGCAAGGACAGGGCAAAGTCCTAGAACAAGGCGAAAGGGAGGAATTTCTTCCCAAAGGCCCTTGGTGAATTCCTGAACAGCACTCTTTGCCATCGGTCACTCTCCCCCTATGTTTTGAATGACTTCAGTCTTTCGACGATATCATTCTTGTGTTTCCTGTATATGCCTGTTGCCTTTGTCACAGCCTCACATACACCCCGGGAAGAGAATGAGGCCCCACTGACGGCATCGATCTGGCCCCCATCCAATCTTATTTTGAATGGTTCTTTGAGGGGCAGTCCCTTGAATTGTTCGGCAAAGGATAGATCGGTCTTGACCCTTGAGCCGACCCCCGGGGTCTCCCGGTGGGTAGTCACCCCGATCCCCAAGATTTGATCGTTTTCTACATCAACGGCAACGATGACACCTAGTTCACCCTCATAACCCTTCCCGAACGATTCAAAGGCCACCACCTTGGGTTTGCCTTCAAAAATGCCGACATAGAATTCCCTGTCAACCTTGCCGACCTCCAGTTTGAAGCGATCTGTGAGGGGATCATTGGAAGCTCCTACCATAATTTGCTTTATGGTCGGTCCTTTGACAAACTTGAGGACCTGATACTCGATACGGGCCTGAGTCCCGTTGTGTAAGGCCGCAAGAAGCCCTCCTGAAAATGCGCTGAAAGCCAGAACGGTAATGATAAGTCTAATCATTTCACGCATGTTCCACTCTCCTCCCCAATGCCTTGGGTCTAATCCTATCAACCATGGGGTTAGCGATATTCATGAGGAGGACGGCAAAAACCGCGCCGTCCACAAAGGCACCTACGTTCCTGATCAGCACGGTCAAGAAACCTGCCATGGCGCCGTATATCAACATGGGCACGAAATTGACGGGAGAAGAAGAGTCCTCCGGGAGAAAGAAGAAGGCAATAATCAGCGTATAGCCGCTAAAGAGATGAAGAAGGGGCCCGGCATACTGATCCGGATTAGATATGTTGAAAAGCAATGCCGTGATGAAGATGCCGGCAAGAAAAGACAAGGCGATTTCCCAGCGAACATAGCCCCTGAGGATCAGATACAGTCCTCCGACAATAATCCCAAGCCCAAAGGTCGCCCCCAGCCCCCCTGCCTGCCGGGCAAATAGAAATCCTAAAAGGCTGTAGTTTTCGACCGCGAATGGTCCAAAGCTCTTTACAGCAGCGAGAGGGTAAACCATGTTGAATCCCAGGTCATAGTTTACCAATGCCTGATTGAAGTCGAGCAGGTCTTTCCAAGACAAAATCATGGTAGCGAGCGCTACCAGCACAGGGTTCAAGGGGTTGCACCCGATCCCGCCGAAGATCTGCTTGCCTATGACGATTGTAACGAAAGTACCCACTACCACCGCCCACCAGGGGACAGTGGCGGGCATGAGCATTGCAAAGAGCAGGCCCATAAGACCGGCGTTCCAGTCAATGATGCTCAAGGGTCGTCCCATGATCCTGTTCATGAGAAGTTCCCATATCATGGCAAAGGAAACGGACAGCGCTACCACCCCCAGGGCCGGAGCGCCGTATTGGTATATTCCCATGAGCACAGCGGGAAGCGCCGCGAGCCCTGTATGCAGGTTTTTTTCACCAATACTGCTCCCGTTGTGCCAGAATGGGGCGTGGGAACCGATTAGGAGTTTCTGGTGCTCCATACTATTCCTCCGCGTGTTTCATCCGGGTGAATTCGTGCTTCCCAAACATGATGTAATGGAAAAGGGGTATTCGGGCTATGCACACGTAACTGCAAAGTCCGCACTCGATGCATGACAACAGGTCGTAGTCATGGGCTGCATCTTCAATCAGGCCGTTTTCCAAGTAACGTATCAGCATGTTGACGGGGATTCTCGCTGGACAAATCCTCACGCATTCTCCGCAATTGACGCACGGGGTGTTCTCACTGAGTACTATGTCACCAGCGTCCTGGACCATCAGGGCATCCGTGTCTCGGGAAACCGGGGTGTCCCCCAGAGAGTAGACGGCCCGCCCGGTCATCGGCCCCCCCAAGACGACCCTGTCTCCCTGCCCTGCTTCCATATTGAGGTCGTCAAGGACGTTTTTGATCGGGGTTCCGATCCGCACCTTTGCATGGACCCGGGAGTTGTCCTTTCCTATCACTGTCAGGGTCTTGTGGACCGGGATCCTTTCCTCTTCGACGGCCCTGGCCAGAGATACAACGGCCTCCGCACTAATGAACGCCACTCCCATATTTTCATATGACTGCCCCGCGGGCACCGTGGTCCCCATTATGTCTCTCATGATGAGCCGGGGAAATGCGTTGGGATAGTAAGGGGTAATTGCCTTTACCTCTGTTTCGGAATTTTCAAACAATTCCACGAGGGTCGGCGAAAGCACCAGTATGATCCTTGCGGCTCCCGTAATGTCCCTCAGGATAGAGCACCCCCTGTTCAAGGCCTCGGTCTGGGTTTTGACTATGAGTTGGTTGGTTGTTACCGCGAGATCCCTGTCCATCCCGGTTATGATTACCGTATGGAGGGGGTTATCTGCGTCCGGCCCGGGGACCGGATCCTGCACGCCCGGGAAGAGGGGCAGATAGTCAAGGATGCATTCCGGTCCAGAGGTTTGCAGGTTTTCCTTGAATTCTTCGTCCCATTGGTCCTCTTCTACTCCTATGGATAGAGCAGTGTAGGTGCGGCCAAGGTACCCTGCATATTCTGAAACTTTGGAAACGGTTCCTGTCACAGGTGATAGGAAAGAACAAGCACCATTACCCCCCAAACCTATCTTCTGGCCCGTCTTGACTTCCTGCCCGGGTTCCAGGTCAGCGCCCTCACCTTTCCCGCGGGGTTCTTCCACCAGGAGAATCGTTTGTTGTGGATCGGGCATCTCCAGGATTTCCGGACTCTCCGTTTCCTGGAGGAGCGTATACTGAAGCCTGGGTTTCATGAACCCGAATACTGGTCTTGCTGGCATGATGAAACTCCTCTATTCCACTGCATTATTGCTCGGGCCCCTCACGACTCAGTATGCGTGACACTGGAAACAGTCCAGGGGACCGGTCCCTGTCTCTTCGTGACAGAGCTTGCATTGGTCATGAAATGCGGCCTCCCTCTTGATTTCTCCCTCGCTTTCCTCTTTTTCCGGCTTATGACATTCACCGCATGGAGACGGCTTCTGATCAGGGTCTTCGATCTCGTGATGGCAGTCTATGCACTCGAAACCGTATTCATCCGGCGAGGTATGGGTCTTCATGTCAAAGAGGACGTTTCCGGCATTGCTCTTGAGCATGATCCTGACCGGTCTTTCAGGTTGTTTTATGGGCAGAGCGGCGTAACAGACAAGGCCGATGAGAAAAAGGATACAGATGACGCCATATGCGAGCTTTCTTTCCTTTTTGAGATCCATTTTCCTATCCCTTTTGGCTCAATGATCTGATGTGTAGAGAACTCCGTCCAGCCCCCCCGGATTTCGCAACCGAAGGATAGTCCTTTAGACCCGTATTGTCAAAAAATATTCCCGTAGACAGCGTGTTGCACAGGGCATTTCATTTGTCCTGTCCTTATGCGGGTCATATGAAATATCTTGCAGACCTTTGAAGTGAACATTTTATGTAATCCCGAGAAAAGTCCGACTTCATCCAGCAAATCAAGGGGATGTTTATAAAAAATTCTTGGGATTTTTTAAACGATTTTTTTCTGAACCTGATCTCTTTCCCTGTCTCCGTGCCCCGGAAAAAGAGACCTGGCAGACGGCAAAACCTCCTAGCACAAACGGGTCGATTTGACAAGATAAATACAAAAGAAATGAAGAATCGACCCGCTCAATCTTCTTGATCATCCGAACCATCCGGTATTTCCCCTGAAAGGTGTCCAGGATGGACCCGGAAGATCTAACCTGGACGGTCAAACCCTGCCTTGGCGCAAGAACAAAATTGTGAATTATTGGAGCGAAGCGCAATCAGAATCCTTCTGACTCCTGGCTTCTCCATATTGTCGGCGGTTATCGCTGGCTACAGGGCCTTTCAGGGGCTGAGCAAAGCCTGTGCCTCTGTCCCCGGATGTTTAGTTCCGGGAAACCAAGGTGGGGGTCTGTGGATGG
>JAFDIC010000222.1 GCA_019308525.1 Deltaproteobacteria bacterium | reverse complement strand
GATTGTTGGAACTCATGAACTTATCTGGACATGATTATATCCCAGAAAAGCTCTTCTGTCTGTGACAAAAATCTCTTTTTGATAGTTTGGGGCAGGTTTGTTCAGCTCTTTCGGTGCGTGCAGGGGATGATGGGTGATGGATGTAAGAGGATGATAAGGTGACTTTGGAGTTCAGATGGGCGATTCGCTCTATTATCAGGGTACAGTTTGCATATCAGAGTACAGTTTGCAGATGTGAGCGCGGCGGACTGCCGCTACACTTGTCTTTCGTAGCTAAGGGCAAGCTCTTTCCGCCCGGAACGAGGCAGCAGAGACGCGCCTGCGGCCCCGTAGGGGTTACTGAATTTAAAACTCCACGCGGAGCACGCTCCTGGCAGCCCAACCAATCACGAAAGAAACCAGGGCCACACCCAAACTGATGGACACCATCTCGGTCCACGTTTTGCGGAAGGGTACCTCCTTGACGACGGAGACAAAGAAGGTGAATACCAAAATCACCAGCAGCGCATCTACGATAGCCAGGGCAAGGGCCAGATAGTAGCTGGAAAAGATAAAATAGGGGATGATTAAGAGAAAGACGGTGAGCACATACGCTATCCCCGTGTACAAGGACGCTTTAAGGGGGTCCTTGCCATCAACCTCAGATTTCGTGGAAAGATACTCCGATGCGGCCATAGAGAAGGAGGCGGAAATCCCCGTTATGAGACCGGCCAGCCCCACAAGACGGGTGTTTTGAAAGGCGAAAGTCAATCCGGCCAGGGCCCCGGTGAGCTCTACCAGTGCGTCGTTCAGGCCCAGCACCATGGAACCGATGTATTCCAATCTCTCCTCGTCTATCATGGCCACCAGCAACTTCTCGTGCTCCATCTCTTCCTTCATGATTTCTTCCGCTGCGGGGATTTCTTCAACGACCTCGGCGTATAGCCTCTCCGCCCTCTCTTCGTTGCGTTCCATGAGCTTGACAGCAAAGGTTAAGCCTAGAATCCTGGCAATCACAAGGTAAAACAGCACGAGCAGTCTGTTGGGTTGGACCTCAGTCTGGGTGTATTTCATCCACTCGTTGTAATGGCGGAGCTCGTCTTTCGAGATTCTTTTTAGTATCTCGCCGTTCTTTCCTCCCACTCTCTGGGCAAGGCGTTGATAAACGATGTGCTCGGTGATTTCGTTTTTCTGAAAGCCCTGTATGATTTGAATATCCATTAGGTATCTTCTCCCCTTCCTCCTCAACGTGAGCGCCGTAGTCTCATGCTGTTCAAGATCACCGCCAGGGATGCGCCAACGTCGGCCATAATCGCCATCCACAAGGTGGCCAGGCTTGCCGCCAGAGCGAATATAGCAGCCTTGGCAGGATAAATACGCCTGCCTACTTGTTTATCTACAAACGCTGGCAGATGTTCATAAACTATTATAACACTAAAAAATGCAATTATCAACAGGTAGGCGATGCATTTTCAGAATGTCCTCGACAGCTTTGACAGATCACCTTTCATGTAGTATACTTTGTAACAACGTTATCATAAAGCGTGGTTCTCTGGAACCCTACAAGGCCGGAACCGAGGAGACAGCATGTTTGAGATTGACAAAAACGTTCCCATTCCACTCTACTACCAATTGAAGCAAATGATAATTCAAGCCCGGAGATCGTCTGCCTACGGAGCAGGAACTGTGCGAGGTGTTCGGTATCAGCCGCACGCCCGTGCGCCAGGCCCTCACCGAGCTGACCTATGAGGGGATACTTTATCGCCGGCCAGGGTTGGGTACATTCGTCAGTGACTTCTCCCTCTCTTCCTCGCAAGATGTGATGCGTATCAAAGTCTTGATTCCTGAGCAGAAGTGGGCCACCCCTCTGGAGAAAGCGGTGATGTCGTGGAATGAGGAGCACGCGGATAGGCAAGTAAAACTCAACCTGCTGCTGGTCGGTTACCCAGAGCTGCACTTCAAGATCGGCACCGCCGTCGCCGGTGGTAGTGCGCCGGATTTTTCCCTCATTGACTCCGTCTGGGTAACCCAGTTCGCCAGAGCCGGCTTTCTCAGACCGCTTGATGAGATAGATCCCCAGTGGGTAGAGAGCGAGTATAGACGGGATTTCTTCCCCGTCTTCGTGGAGGGGAACTGCTGTGATAGTCACCTCTACGCTATTCATGCCCAGACTGACATGGCCCTCATCTGGTATCGCCGGGATTGGTTTCAGTCGGAGGGGATAAGGCCACCAACTACCTGGGATGAGTTGACTGAGGTTGCCCAACACTTCCAGCGGGCTGAGGTGCGCAAGCGATATGGATTGGGACCTTATGCTCTCGCTTTCCCGGCCGGGCTGAAGGCCGGGGAGACGACCACTTATCAACTGCTGCCTTTCCTCTGGTCAATGGGTGGGGACGTGTTTGCTGACGGCAAGGTGGCTCTGGACAGCGATGCTACGAAGCGGGCTATTGGGTTTCTGAGGAATCTTGTGAATCGCTACCATGTCGCCTCGCCGGAGGTGACGACCTACGAATGGAATAGAGCACCGAAGCTGTTCGCCGGAGGAGAGGTCGCCATGTCCATTGGCGGCAGTTACGAAAGCGCTGTGATTAAGGAAACCTCCGGCTGGGATGACGATGAATTCCGGGCCAAAGTGGGGTTCGTCCCTATTCCGGCCGGGCCTGGTGGACAGCAGACCACTACCGCTGGGGGGATGAGCTATGCTATCTATCGGCAGGCGAAGGAGCCGGAACTGGCCCTGGAAATCCTCAAAATCGCTACCGGTCCAAAGTTGATGAAGGAGTTCTGTCTGACCACGGGCCAAAATCCACCTCGCATCTCCGTCTACAAAGCCCTCGATCCGGAGAAAGACTGGTTTCTGTACCAGACCTCCAAGATGCTGTACAGTGCCCGTGTTAGACCCCTTACCCCGGAGTATGCCAGGGTATCGGAGCAACTGCGAATTATGATCGAAAACGCCATCTCCGGCCAGATGACCGTTGATGAGGCAGTGAAGAAGGCGGCGGAGATTATCAGTGCTCTGACCGGTCTGCCCCTGAGATAGGATCTCTCGGCAAATCTGGAAATTTCCCTTGACAGATTGCTCGTTATGGGGTATAATTAGAACAGGGTTTATCATTACAATATTACATTACTATTTATGTCGTCCGCTGTCCTGGGTAACAACGAACTTGCCGGTTAGCAGAGGAGCCAACACCCGATCTGGCAAATACGTCGTCGCGCATCTTTTGTTTCCCGATTCGGATTCTTGGAAAGGAGGTGACCAAATAGCACAAAACTGGTCTGTACTGGCTTCTGTCACAATTACTTCACAAGATTCACAAGATTAAGGAGGAGTTTTGAGATGAAGAAGTACATATACCTGTTGATGGTTGGTACTATCCTGGCCGGCCTGCTGGCGGCCTGTGCGACGCCCACGCCGGAGCAAGTCACCCGCATCGTGACCGAGAAGGAAGAAGTGGAAGTCACCCGCATCGTGACCGAGAAGGAAGAGGTGGTGGTCACCAGAGAAGTGGTGGTCACGCCTACTCCTCTGCCGGCGAAAGAAGCGGCCGTACTTGAAATCTATCACTGGTGGACCTCAGGGTCAGAAAAAGCCGCGATGGATGCGCTCATCGCCGTTTACATGGAGAAATATCCCGACGTTACAGTGCTGGAGAGTCCAGTAGGTGGCGGTGGTGGGATAGCGATGAGAGAAGTCATCCATACATTGATGCTCGCTGGGGAAGCCCCGGATTCGTTCCAGAGTTATCCATTCGGCTTGGTACCCTACTGGGAAGCAGACATGCTTGAGCCGATAGATGAGGTCTGGACCGAAGAGGTCAAAGCCGCCGTCCCGGATGTTGTAGAGGACATGTGTAAGATGCCTGATGGGCACTATTATGCCGTTCCGGCCGGTGTTCAGCAGGCAGGCGTTGTTTTCTACAACGCACACATCTTCGAGGAATACGGTCTTGCCGTCCCTACAAGCTGGGATGAGTTCTGGTCTGCATGTGATACCTTGAAGGCTGCGGGAGTGGATCCCATAGCCTTGGGAGATAAGAATGCATGGCCACTGACGTATATCTTCCGGGCTATCACGGCTAGCGAGGGGATTGATTACTAAGAAGACTTCATCAACGGAAAGGTCACCGATGCTAGCAACCCCAAGCTCGTAGATTCGCTGGAAAAGCTCAACAAATGCTTGGACTACGTCAATGATGATCACGCTGCTTTAACTTGGGATGAAGCAATGGCGCGCGTGGTCAAGGGGGAAGCGGCGATGAGCATCATGGGGGACTGCGGGGCAGGGGAGTTCATAGCCGCAGAAAAGGCTTACCCCGAAGACTTTGGTGCATTCTACCTCCCAGGGGCGGAGGACATATTCGGAGTTAGCTTGGACGTGTTCAGTCTCCCCAAGGGTGCAAAACACCCCACGAACGCCATGAACTGGTTCAAGACCCTCGTCACTGCCGAAGCTCAAAGCGCGTTCGCCGGTCCAAAGGGCTTCATACCGGCGCGGACCGATGCGACCATGGGCGAAGGTTTCTCCGGCTATCAGAAGGATGAATCTGCGGTACACTTCACCGAGGCGAAGTACTACCGTCCCGGAATGTGGAGCGGTACGCCCCCGGCGTTCATGGGCCAGCTAACCGATATCATATCCGCCAAAATCGGGGTGGACAAGGATGTAGCCGCAGCAGCAAAGGCTATAGCAAGCCTTGAAGCGGAAACTAAGTGGCCAAAGAAATGGGATCTCACTCCTTAGCGAATAGGAGGGATCGATCCGAGGTGGGGGTGGCTCATTTGGACGTTTTCCCTTTGAGCTATCCCTCACCTCGTATTTTCCACAGAAATCTTCGAAGGTATCTTGCCCAATTTGTGGAGGTTAAGTTGGACCCGAAAAAGAAGGAAAGGATAATCACTGCGCTCATCATCTTGCCGGTTTTTGCGAGCACATTCTTCTTTTTTTACTGTTTCAGCGGATGGAATTTCTTCATATCCCTTACCGATTGGGAAGGCTTTGTTCCCAGCTATAACCTGGTTGGATTCAAAAATTATGTGGCCTTATTTCACGATCCATTGTTCTGGATATCTTTAAAAAACAACTTGTTATTGATCCTGATCTTCGTGCCCGGCGTTATCCTCGTTGGTTTGATCTTGGCCATATTATTGGATCAAAAAGTGAGGGGGGAGGGGGTTTTTAGAACTGTCTATTTGTTGCCTTTTGCCCTCTCGTTTGTGGTTACCGCAGCTCTATGGGGGTGGATGTATAGCCCGAGGGTGGGAACCATAAACGTTTTATTGGAGAAACTTGGGCTTGGGTTCCTAAAAAGTGGGTGGATCACCGATCCCAATATAGTTATGTACTGTATCATTGCCGCCCTTATATGGCAATTTGCCGGGTACTCAGGGATCATCTTCTTGGCGGGGATCAGATCCATCCCTGGATCACAGATAGCAGCGGCGAAGGTGGACGGAGCTTCTACCTTCACCTTATATAGGCGTATCGTCCTTCCCCAATTGAAAGCCTCGTTCACGACCGCATTTATTATCTTCATGTGTTTCGCCCTGAAGGCATTCGATTTTATTTGGGTATTAAACAGAGGAGGTCCGGGATACGCCTCGCATATCTTGGGCGTATCTATGTATAAGGAGACCTTTGGCTTAGATAAATTTGCCTACGGGGCAGCTTATGCTACGATAATACTCGTACTTAGCCTCGTCGTCGTTGTACCATTTTTGCGCCGAGTATATAGGAGGGAGTAAAGTGAAAACTCCTAAACTTAGCCGCATAATACTCTATATCTTGCTTGGACTCTTTGCAATTTTGAGTCTTCTCCCCCTCTGGAGTTGTGTTGTAACCGCTTTAAAGACGTCAAAAGAAGTGATCCTCACAACCCCTGTAACACCTCCCTTACATCCGACTCTGGCCCCCTTGATGGAATCCCTTCACTATCTAAAAAGACCTCTGATAAATAGCATTGTGCTCGTGGGATCAGGCATAATGGTCTCTTGCTTTTTCGGTTCCATCCTGGGATATGTTTTCTCCAAGCGCAGATTTCCCGGATCCACGAGCTTACTTATCCTGGTTATCCTCTGTCTGTATATTCCACCCCAAGTGCAACTTATACCGATGGTCCAAACTATGTCGAAGATAGGATTGCATGGCGATTTAGGTGCGTTGGTTTTATTGTACATGCTGTTTGGTATCCCTATGTGTACCTTCATCTTCAAAACTCTTTATGATGAAATTCCCGACAGTTTCATAAATGCAGCCAAGGTGGATGGGGCTGGGACATGGACGATATATCGGCGTATAATGCTGCCTCTCTCCGTGATTCCTTTTGTGGTGGCAGCGCTTCTTCAAATCACTGTGATTTGGAATGATTACATCTGGGGGTTGGTGTTAACAGTTGGAAAGGCAAATTTGCCCGTCACAGTAGCGATGGCGAACCTGAAGGGATCCTTTGTGGCCGAGTGGAACCTCCAAATGGCAGGAGCTTTGTGGGTGGCATTGCCTACCTTGATCATTTTCATATTTTTGGGGAAATACATAATGCGTGGATACGCTGGCATGTAGGAGGTGTTAAATGGCTAGCTTGACCATAAACGGTTTGACAATAAGGTATGGAGAGACGATAGCCGTCGAAAATCTAGATTTAGAGGTAAAGGATAAGGAGTTCGTAGTGTTGGTAGGTCCCTCTGGGTGTGGCAAGACAACGACTCTCAATAGCATCGCTGGCTTGATTGAAGTAGATGAGGGAGAGATATGGTTTGGAGATGAACTCGTGGCCTGTCCGAAGCATGGCATATTTAAAATACCGCAGAAGCGGGAAGTGGCGATGGTATTTCAAGACTATGCCATTTACCCTCATATGACCGTATTTGGCAATATCGCGTTTCCCTTAGAGATCAGAAAGGTCAACAAACGTGAGGTCGAGGCGCGGGTTAAGAAAGCCGCTCAACTCTTGGAAATCGAGGAGCTTTTGAATAGGAAACCGAAGGCGCTCAGTGGCGGCCAGAGGCAAAGAATAGCCCTGGGGAGAGCAATGGTCAGGGATCCTAAAATCTTCTTACTGGATGAGCCCCTGGCAAATCTGGATGCCAAGCTAAGAGTCCATGCCAGGGTGGAACTGAAAAAATTGCAACAGGAGTTGGGTGTAACCACTATATTCGTCACTCATGACCAGGTAGAGGCGATGACGATGGGCGATAGGATCGCTGTCATGAACGAGGGTCACTTGGAACAAGTGGGCACGCCGGCTGAATTATATCATAATCCCAGAAATATCTTTGTTGCTGGATTTATCGGGAGCCCACCTATGAATATGTTGGAAGGGAGGCTGGAGGGGAAGAATGGGGATCTGGTTATTGATCTGAAATTTTGCATCTACAAACTTCCTAAAAAGGCAAGAGAGTTGAAGAAGAAAACCCCCTCGCCGGAAGTGATCCTAGGAATACGCCCAGAAGACATCACGATTACGAAGGAGAGCAAAAGGAACTCCTTTGAGGCAACGATTGTCCATATAGAGCTAATAGGAAAAGAAAGCAATGTTTACTTAGAGGCGGGGGGATCCTTTCTCACTGCGATAAGAAGTTCCACTCGAGATCTAAGGGCCGGGGATAGGGTTTGGCTCTCCTTTGATGAGGAAAGGATCCACGTTTTTGATCAAGAATCGGGGGAAGCGTTGCTCTGATAGGGGGAGGGGCCTATGAGGATTTCGAGAAAGATTGCAAGTTTAGCTATCAGCGTGGGAGCGTCTGGTACCCTTTTTTATTATTTATCTGGAACACTAATTCAATGGAGGATAGTGCTATCCGTTCTCTTGTTCCTCGCTACTTACATCATGATCGAGGGTTTCCTGAGGCGTGCGTAACGAATATTTTGGATTTCGAACTAGATTGAACAACTTCCAAGGGAGGCCAAGAAGTTGCATAGTAGAAAGATAAGATCAGCACTGGTTCAGATGGATTGTATAATAAAAGGTAAGGAAGGGAATTTATCGAAGGCCCTTGGTTTTTTGGATGAGCTTAAGGGCAAGGCCGATATCGTTTGCTTCCCTGAGCTCTTTACCACCGGCTACAACCTGGATCTCATCGGCGACGATTTCTACGAATTAGCCGAGCCCATCCCCGGCCCAACCACGAAATTGATGGGCCAGAAGGCCAGCGAGTGTGGACTGGCTATCCTAGGCACCATCGTGGAACGGGACAACGCCACAGAAGGGGTGCTCTACGATACCACCTTCCTCCTGGACACTAACAGCCGGCTGGTGGGGAAGTACAGTAAAACCCACCTCTACCCGTCCGAGCACCGCTACTTCCGGGCTGGCGACCGCCTGCCGGTCTTCGATCTGGGCG
>JAFDIC010000221.1 GCA_019308525.1 Deltaproteobacteria bacterium | reverse complement strand
GGGTCCAACCCTCGTAATAGCCTACCGTAAGCGTAGCACTATCCATTCCGGGCACAAGAGGCTTAAAGTAAATTACTATTTCTTTGGACCCGCCGGGCGCAAGCGTAAAAGCCCCCGAATAGTCCATGGAAAAGGAACCGGTCTGAGAATCTAGGGTCAAATAGATGGTGTAGGAAGTCTGCCCCTCGTTACTAATGGTCAGGCCTGCTTTTGCCTCCTCATCGACCAGGACCTGGCCGAAGTCGATAAGACCTGTTTCCACGCCCCCGAGACTCTTTCCCGGAAAAAGCAAGAAACAGAGAATAACCAGTGGCAAAATGGGATATATCACTCTCTTGATTCCCTTCATTGTTCAGCCCTCCTTAGTCAATAAAGTCTTCCCGGAAAAGTCCCTCAAAGACCTCCAAGAAGGAATATACGGGGCAATTTCACTCGCAAGTATCACCATACCCGGAAATCCCTCGTTCCATTGATGACGGCCCTTGCCCCCTTCCTACTCTGCTGCAAGGGTCATACCATACTTCGATCTGGAAATTTAGACTTTACTTTCAGGATGTTACTGGAATCCTCCCCGGCCACGGGCCCGTGAACTTACAAAATCTGTCCTGTTTTCTGCCAAAAATTGTAACCCTGTCCCTTGGCCGGTTCCTCCTTTTCCAAGGATATTATCCTGGTTGGAGCCTCGACAGGAGAAGATGCTTCGATTTGCTATCTTGAATTTTCCCTGGTTTCTATGCTATTTCATCCAGGAGCAAGCCCGTAGTCCGGTCCTTGTCCTTGTGGCTTCGCCTGGGACTGGATGGGAAAAAGTGAGGTGTGCCCATGACTGAAACTGAAAAGGAGATAAAAAGGAGGGTCAGGGAAATCATCAAGACTCTTGACGAGGAATATCCCGGAGCCAGGACTGCCCTCGAGTTTTCAAACCCCCTAGAGCTCCTCATAGCCACCTTGCTTTCCGCACAGTGTACGGACGAGAGGGTGAACAAAGTAACCAGGTCGCTCTTCAAAAAGTACAGGTCTGCCCAAGACTATGCCACGGCGGACCTGGGCCGGCTTGAAGAGGATATCAAGCCCACGGGCTTTTATCGCAACAAGGCCAAGGCCATAAAGAGTCTCTGTTCGGATCTCTTGAAGCGCTTTGACGGGAAGGTGCCGCAAAACCTGGATGACCTGGTCTCCTTGAAGGGCATCGGCCGTAAGACCGCCAACCTGGTCTTGGGAGAGGCCTTTGGCATCCCTGGGATCGTAGTTGATACCCACGTGTTGAGACTCTCCCAGCGAATCGGCCTTACCAAGAACAGAGATGCCGCAAAGGTGGAACTCGATCTCATGGAGGTCGTCCCCAAGAAACACTGGACCCTGTTCTCAAACCTCCTTATTCTCCACGGACGTAACGTCTGCACCGCTCGAAACCCAAAGCATGAACGGTGCAAGATCATCCACCTCTGCGACGAGGGCGCTGCTTGGGAAAAAAGCCGTTCAACCCATAAGGAGTAATAGGCGGGTTCTCCTTCGAAGCGAAGTCTGGTGGAGGCGCCGGGAGTCGAACCCGGGTCCGGAAATATTCCACTTAAGCCTCTACATACATAGCCCGATACTGATTTTTCGCTCCCTGGTTCCCTATCGGGCGAGGTCGCCAGGGAACTACCCTGTGATAAGTTTCGCCCCTTCGACCCACAGGTCTGTCGAAGCGGCTATCCTGCTGAGTCGACGCCCTTTTCGGCCCCGCAGGACTGACCGAAAGGACGTTAGCCGTCTTTATGCGGCTAAGGCGTACGCATAATCGTCTGCGTTTGTTTTAGCCCATCTGTTTTACGAGGGTGATGGAACCTCGGTATGCAGCTTAAGCTTCCTTATCCCCGTCGAAACCGTTTCGCCCCCTTTCAATGGATATGATGTTTCAAGGAACTCATAATTTACACTATAAGCACTTTCTTGATCGGAGTCAACTATCCAGATCTTTTCCTCTCCTGCTCCATCTCCCTCTTCAAGTCCCTCTCCTTTATGGCCCTCCGCTTGTCCACCTTCCTCTTTCCCTTGGCGAGGGCGAGGTCCACCTTGGCCCAGCCGTTGGAAAAATGGACCCTTATTGGTATCAACGAATAACCCTTTTCTTCCGTCTTGCCGATCAACCTCTTGATTTCTCTCTTGTTGAGGAGCAGCTTTCTCGTCCTTGTAGGATCGAGGTTGACATTGTGGGCGTAAGGATAGGGGCTGATATGCATGTTGTAGAGAAAAACCTCTCCTTTTCTTACTCTCGCATAACTGTCCACAAGGTTCCCTCGACCTTGCCTCAGGGACTTGACTTCAGGGCCCAGGAGGACCATTCCCGCCTCATAAACCTCTTCTATGAAGTATTCGTGAAACGCCTTCTTGTTCTGACAAACAACTCGTCTACTCATGGAACCCTTTCAGGTATCTGTCCCGGAACCTAGCCCGTGGCTTGCACCAAGAAGTTCTGGGAATTCTTGTACTCTTCAGAATCAATGAAGGGGCCGATCCTTTCCAAGACGAACTCCCTTATCCTCCTTGCCGTCTCAAAGCACATTATCTCCCTGATATCCGCCCTTGTCTTCTCCATTGAAACGGTCCTGATAAGCTTCTTTATCAGTGGTATGCCCCTTGGATTCATACTCAATTCGTCAACACCCATTCCCAGCAGGAGAAAGGCGCACAGTGGATCTGCCGCCATCTCTCCACATAGGGCGACCCTTACCCCGGAGGCCCTTGCGATGTCTACCACATGCTTGATCATCCTTATGATCGCCGGGTGAAAGGGCTGGTACATAAAGGCAACCTCTTCATTGATTCTATCTATGGCCAGCGCATACTGAATGAGATCATTGGTGCCTATGCTGAAAAAATCCACATATTTCGCAAGGATATCAGCCATTGTGACTGCGGAGGGAACTTCTATCATGATGCCTACCTTCATCTCCGGGTCTCGGGGAATGCCGTCCCTTTCCAGCTCCTCTGCAACCTCGCTCAGTATCGCCCTCGCATCCAGGATCTCCTGCAATCCGGAAATCATCGGGAACATCAAACGTATATTTCCAAAGGCACTGGCCCTGAGAATGGCCCGCAACTGGGTCTTGAATATCATTGGTTCCTTGAGGCAAAACCTGATGGCCCGGAGACCCAGGGCAGGATTTGTCTCCTTTTTCAGCTTTAGTCCCCCGAATTCCGATACAGTGGAAAACTTGTCCCCGCCCAGGTCAAGGGTCCTGATCGTAACCGGGGCAGGGGCCATGATCTCCGCAACATCCCTGTAAGCCTCAAAGAGCTCCTCTTCGCCAGGCACCTCCGGGGCCCGCAGGTAGTGAAACTCCGTCCTGTAAAGACCTATTCCTTCTGCCCCGTGGTCCCGAGCCAGGACCACCTCTTCGGGGAATTCTATGTTGGCCTCTATGGCAACCCGGTGTCCGTCAAGGGTTTCTGCGGGCAGGTGGCTGCTCCTCAGTATGGTGGATTCATACGTTTCGTGTTGAAGCTGCTTTTCCTGGTATTCAATAATCGTCTCGTCATCAGGGTCGAGGATCACCTCTCCCGCGTTTCCGTCCACTATGATGATGCTGCCATCCTGGATCAGGCTTGTCGCGGATTCCAGTCCAACCACAGCCGGGATCTTCAACGATTTGGCGATGATTGCCGTGTGGGAAGTTTTGCCCCCGACATCCGTAATGAAGCCTTGCACCTTTCCCGTATCCATTGCACTGGTATCTACGGGCGACAGATCATGTGCCACGATAATAGCTCTTTCCTTTATCTCTGCAAGGCTCTCATCGTCTTTCCCGGCGAGGTATCGCAAGATCCTTTCCGCAATGTTCTCTACGTCCAGATATCGATCCTTGATATATTCATCTTCAATCTCGTCAAAGAGTTGCCTGATACTCTGCATAGATCTCTTAAGTGCCCACTCCGCATTGATCTTGTCCTTCAAGATGGTCTCGATGGTTGAATCATAAAGCATGCTGTCATTCATGATCATCAAATGGGAATCCAAGATGAAAGAGTGCTCCTTGATATGGGAGGGCATCTTTTCCTTCAAGTCGATTATCTGCCTCTTTACGCCTTCAACGGCTTCCTTGAACCGCTTTACCTCTTTGCTCGTCTGTTCATCGGTAATGAGGTACTGGTAAAAAATCCGCACCTTGGATCTATCCACCAGCCTTGCCTTTCCAATTATGATCCCTGGAGAGACAGGTATGCCTCTTAATCTCCTTTTCTCCCCCTTGCTGCCAGACGTTGTGGTCATCGCTCCTCACCGAATTTGTTTTCAAAAAGATCGCTTAAGGCCTTCATAAGATCTTCGGAATCATCACCCACTGCCCTGGCCTTGACTTCTGATCCCTTTGGGCAGGCCAAGGTCAAAATGGCCAGGATGCTGGAGCCATCCACCTCCCGCTCATCCTTGCTGAAGAAGAGAGCCGACTGATACTGCTCTGTCAGGGCTACTATCTTGGCCGCAGCGCGGGCATGGAGTCCCAGGTCATTGTCGATCTTTAGGGTCTTGATGAGTTCCATTTCTGCTGGTGTTCATCCGCCGATCTATCCCTGTCTGTGCGTAATCTCCTTCTTGACGGCCAAGCATTCCCTGTAAAGCAACCTGTAAGGCAATCTCCTCTCCAGTGAAATCCTCCTGGCTATATCCCTTACGCTGCTTCCTTTCTCCAGGAGTCTCTTGATGCTCACCCGGGTGTCAACATCAATGGAAACCGAGGCCGAGGCCTTGCCTATTCCCTCTACCACCAGGGTGAACTCGCCCCTCAGCTCGCCTTGATCCAGCCTGTCAATAATGGAAGAAACAGGGCCGACAGATACTTCCTCATGCAATTTCGTCTGCTCCCTTACCATTGCCATCATCCTATCGCCAAGGACCTCCCTCAAGTCCTGGAGCGTGGCCTCGATGCGATGAGGGCCTTCGAAGAAAATCATCGTCCACGGCACCTGGCACAGTGCTTCAAGTTCCTTCTTCCTTTTGCTCCGCCTATTGGAAAGAAATCCCACAAACAGGAACCTCTCCCCCGGGAGGCCTGATACACAGAGAGCCGCCGTAACAGCGGAAGGCCCGGGGATTGCCGTAACCCTTACGCCCTCCTGGTGTGCATGCTGAATCAGTGGGGCCCCGGGGTCGGAAACGCAAGGTGTTCCCGCATTGGTCACCAAAGCAATATCAAGACCGGATTTCAACTTTCTAATCAGTTCAGGACCCCTGACCTTCCTGTTGTGCTGATTGTAGCTGGTCAACCTGGTCCTTATGCCGTAGTGCTGACAAAGCCTCCTAGTGTGTGTTGCGCTTTCTGAAGCTATCAAGGCCACGCTCTTCAAGACCTCTATCGCCCTCAGGGTAATGTCCTGGAGATTTCCTATGGGCGTAGAGACGACATAAAGTGTGCCGGCGCGGTCTCTGGATGGTTCAGGTCCCTTTGTTCCCCTATTCTCCTCATTTCCCTTTTTCATGCCGTCTTCAGACGATGGGACATTGATACTCCAGGTCGAAAGCGTTCTGTATGACCTCTATCTGCCTCTCCCTCCCCTCTATGCCCACTACCACCACGTCAAACCTGGATTGCATATTGAAGCAGTTCTTCTCCTTCATGTATTGAAGGGCAACCTTTGATAGTCTCCTCCTCTTTTTCCGGTCCACAGACTCTTTTGCAAGGGGAATTGACTTCCCCTTTCTTGTCCTTATCTCTATAAATACGAGTGTATCTTTGTCTTTGGCTATCAAGTCCACCTCGCCCATGGGACAGCGATAATTCCGCTCAACACACTTGTAGCCAAGACTCTTCACTCTCCTGTAGGCGAGCTCTTCGCCCAGCCTTCCAAGGGCCTGTCTCCCCTTTGTCATGTCCCCATCCTACATGCTCGCAACATCCACCTATTCCCAACCCCATGAATACTACGGAGCAGGGCATCCCTGGCAGACCCCCTTGAAGGTCTTCCTATGAATGGGGGTAGGCCCGTGCCTTCTCAAGGCATCCAGATGCCCTGGAGTGCCGTACCCCTTGTTGGTACGAAAGCCGTACTCGGGAAACCGGTCGTGGAAGGCGTCCATGATCCTGTCCCTGTATACTTTGGCAATGATTGAGGCAGCGGATATGCTCAGACTAAGCTGATCCCCCCTCTTCAGGCATTTCTGTGGCAGTGAGATGGGAATGGCCTGGATGCCGTCAACAAGGACAAAATCCGGCCTCCGATCCAGGAAAGATACGGCCTGCCTCATGGCCTCCAGGGACGCCCTGAGGATATCAAACTCATCGATAAAGCGATTGGATACAACCCCTATGCCTATAGAAAGGGCTGCCTCTGATATCAGGCAAAAGGCCTCCTCTCTTGCCCTTGGGTGCATCTGCTTTGAGTCCCTTACACCTCTCAGGGCAACCCCCTCAGGGACGATAACCGCCGCAGCCACCACGGGCCCAGCAAGGGGTCCCCTCCCGGCTTCATCCACACCTGCCACCAGACCAAAGCCAGCCTTCCTGGCCATATCCTCATAATAGAGGGAGTCGGAGAATCCCAGAGGATCCCATCCTTCAAATAAAGAAAGGTTATGTTTCGACCTCTTCAAGGCCCGCTGACCCAAACAGATTCTAGTCCCTTCTTTCCTTGATACGAGATGCCTTTCCCCTCAATTTCCTCAGATAGTACAACCTGGCCCTTCTCACCTTTCCTCGACTCACGACCTCAATCTTTTCTATGAACGGAGAATGGAGAGGGAAAATCCTTTCGACC
>JAFDIC010000220.1 GCA_019308525.1 Deltaproteobacteria bacterium | reverse complement strand
TCCTGATCAAACACGACGACACCGTATCTCTGCGGGTCATTGACCCAGTAAGCAAATATCTTGGCTCCATGCTCATGGGGTATGGACCTTTGGAGCATCTCTCCCAGGCTGTCACCATAGAGCAGATTATCACCAAGGATAAGGCAGCAAGAATGCCCCTGTATGAAGTCCCTCGCAATAACAAAGGCCTGCGCAATCCCTTCGGGTTTTGGCTGGACCGCATAGTGTAGAGAAAGACCGAACCTATCGCCGTCACCCAAGAGCCTCTCGAAGAGAGGGAGGTCCATCTCTGTGCTGATGATTATTATGTCCCTTATCCCGGTCAACATGAGTACGGAGAGGGGGTAATAGATCATGGGTTTGTCATACACGGGCAGGAGTTGCTTTGACACGGTCTTGGTAATCGGAAACAAGCGCGTAGCATGCCCACCTGCGAGGATTATGCCCTTTGTAACTTTACCCTCTCCCATCCAACCTTTCTCCGTATTGCGTCTTGTAATACTCCATGTAAGAGCCGTCCATGATGCTTTGTACCCACTCCTTATTGTCAAGGTACCACTCTATTGTCATGGATATCCCCTGCTCAAAGGATACCCTCGGTGACCAGCCGAGTTGAGACATTATCTTTGAACAGTCAATGGCGTACCTGCGGTCATGGCCAGGCCTGTCTGCCACGTATCTCATCAATGTCCGCCTGGGCCGGCCTTCCAGGAGACCCAGTTTTCGATCAAGCTGGTCGCAGATCGTCTCTACCACGTCCTTGTTTTTCTTTTCACAGTTACCGCCGATATTGTATTTTTCGCCGGGAGTTCCCCTTTCAAGCACCCTGAGGAGGGCCTCGCAGTGGTCTTCCACGTATATCCAGTCACGGACGTTTTCACCGTCACCATATACTGGGAGATCAAGACCTTTTGTCGCGTTGTTTATCATAAGTGGTATCAACTTCTCAGGAAACTGGTAGGGCCCGTAATTGTTTGAGCAGTTGGTGATGATGGCGGGTAACCCGTAAGTGCGGAAATAAGCATTGACGAGGTGGTCAGAAGCGGCCTTGCTTGCCGAATAGGGACTGGACGGATCATAGGGGGATTGCTCGCTGAACAGGCCCGATTCTCCCAGTGTGCCGTAAACCTCGTCTGTGCTGATTTGCAAAAAGAGCTTTCGCGCGCTGTTATTGTCCTTTTCACGGCCCCAGGCCCTGCGCGAGCCTTCCAGTAGATTAAAGGTGCCGAAAATGTTTACCTGGATAAAGACCTCTGGGCCAAGGATACTGCGGTCTACGTGGGATTCAGCAGCAAAGTTAACGACCCAGTCTATTACGTGCCCGTCAAAGATATCTCCAATCGCTCTCTTGTCACTGATATCGGCCTTGATAAAGAGATAACGATCTGGATGGTTTTCTGCCACATCTTTCAGGTTGGCAGGGTTACCGGCATAGGTCAACTTGTCCACATTGATGACCCTTACGTGTTTTCTCCTGCTGAGGAGGAATCTTATGAAATTGCTGCCGATGAACCCGCAACCGCCGGTGACGAGCACATTCATGATAGTTCCCTGCTGATGAGCATCCTGTTTTTTGGGGAACCGATGCCTTTATCTTCAGGGGCGAAAATAGGGTCTGTTCCCCTGGTGTCCGCTATTGCATGCTCAGAGAATTATATTGATACTGTCCTCCTGATGTCAATCGCCATTCTCCCCCGGGGAAAGACGCGCATCCCGGCGTGGGATCAATGTCCCCCCGGGAACAATCTTTGCCTATTGGCCGGGTGAAATCGTCCCCGTGTGAAGCGGGAATTTCCCTCTGCTTCTGTCCTGAAAGTAGAGGCAAAGGGCCTCTCTTATGGAAAGGAATGCTATTTGATTCCAGGGAATCTCTTCTTCACGAAAAAGCTTGACTTCCAGGCTCTCGTGCCCGGGCTTGAACTTCTTTTCAACTAGACGCGCCCTGAAAATGAGATAGACCTGGTTAACGTGGGTAAGATCAAAGAGGGCATAAGGGCTCAAAATCTCCACATGGGCACAGGCCTCTTCAAGGGTTTCCCTTCGAGCGCCCTCCACCACGGTCTCCCCGTTCTCAAGGAAGCCTGCCGGGGCAGTCCAGTAACCGTACCGAGGCTCAATGGATCTCTTGCAGAGCAATATCCTGTCCTTCCACTCGGGGATGCAACCGACCACGATCTTTGGGTTCTCGTAATGAATCGTGTTGCATTCATCGCACACGTAACGCGGCCTGTCGTCACCGGGCGGTATGTATCGATTTAAGGATGCACCACAATTACTACAATAGTTCATTGCCACCTGGGACCCTCCCAACGCTTTTTTCGTGTCTGATTCCATGCCCTGCCAATCTTCCACATAACACCCCGTAAAGTCAACCGCCCGTCGGGCTGGAGGCTGCGGATTTCTGCCTATGACAGAAAGGGAAAGCATTCTTCAGAAATCCTATTGACAATCAAATAAACTAAAGGTAACTTAAAGGACGTTTATAAAGCTTACTAAAGAAAAGTGTTTTAAACAAAATTTGCTTATGTTATTTGAGGTGTTTTTGTTAAGGATTTATCAATCCTTTCCTACAAGTGGATATACTTACCAGATTGGTCAATTGCACCTGTTTAACCCGTGAGATAGGGGAAAAATGATATTCAGGCGGCTCCTTGGCGAAATAATGATTGATCTTGGGTTCATTACCAGGGATGAACTTGAGCAGGCCCTTGAGAGGCAGGAGGAGTTGTATCGCGAGAGGGTGACGGAGGGGCCTGGAAGTGGGGTGAGTCTGGTATCAGGCAGGCGTGTTGCGAGGAAAATGGAACGGGTCCCTTTGCTCGGAGTTATTCTGAACTACATGGGATTTGCGACCATGGAGCAGATCGAGATCGCCCTCCGGGACCAGGAACAGATGACGGAAGTCTACAAAAGGTTGGACAGCGAAAAACTTGGAATTGCCATTGAGACAAGTTCGCTGGTGAACTCCACTCTCAACCTGAGCGAGGTGCTGTCTATCATAATGAAATACGTGGACAGGGTGACAAATTCCTACGCAAGCAGCCTGATGCTCTTGGACGAAGAATCCGGAGAACTGGTCTTCAGTATCCCGACCGGGCCCAAGGCGGATTCCTTGAAAGATATCCGAATTCCCCCTGGAAAGGGTATCGCAGGCTGGGTCGCCCAGAAGGGCAGGCCCCTCATCGTTCCAAATGCCCGGGATGATCCGAGGTTTTATCCTGAGATCGACAAGATAAGCGGGATTGAGACAAAATCCATCCTGTGTGTCCCCCTCAAATCCAGGACAAGACTTATAGGGGTAATCGAGGCTATAAACAAGATAGACGGAAGCTCCTTTACACAGGAAGATGCGTATCTGCTGAGTATTTTCTCAACCAATGCCGCCCTGGCCATTGAAAATGCCCGACTTTACACGGAACTGAAAGAATCCAGGGAAGATGAATTGGAGGTCCAGAAGAAACTCCATGAATATGAAAAGTTCCGTGCCCTTGCTCAGATGGCGGCCGGAGTTGCCCATGATTTCAATAACCTCCTCATGAATATTCAGGGGAACACCTCCCTGGTGTTGTTGGACATGGACGAGTCGCATCCCCACTATGAGAGGCTCAAGAGCATTGAGAAATCCGTGTTCAAGGGTGCGGAGGTCAACAAGAAACTCCTGGGTTTCGCAAGGGGGGGGAAATACGAAGTAAAGACTGCTGACCTCAATCAGATTGTGGAAAAGAGTGCAAGAATTTTCGGGAGATCAAAGGAAGGTCTGAGGATACATACCAAGTACCAGGAGAACATCTGGAAGGTAGAGGTTGACCAGGGCCAGATCGAGCATGTACTGCTGAACCTGTACATGAATGCATGGCAGGCCATGCCGGGAGGAGGTGATTTGTATATCGAAACAAAGAATGTGGCATTGTCTGAGGACTTTGTCAGAAAATACAAGGTCGCACCAGGCCACTACGTGATGGTTTCCGTCAGGGACACTGGCATGGGCATGGATGAGGCGACGCAAAAGAGGGTTTTTGATCCGTTTTTCACCACCAGGGAAATCGCCAGGGGAACCGGGCTGGGTCTTGCTTCGGCATACGGCATCATCAGGAATCATCGCGGAATTATCAATCTTCAAAGCCGGAAGGGAGAGGGTACCACATTTCGGATCTACCTTCCGGCCTTAAGGAAAGAGGCGGCGAGAAAAATGGACAACTCGAAAGAGATCTTTGACGGCCAAAGGACTGTCCTCCTGGTTGACGATGAGGATATCATCCTTGATGTTGGCAGGCAGATGTTGGAGAGAATGGGATTCCAGGTCTTGGTGGCGAAGAGCGGAGAAGAGGCCGTCGAGATCTATGACCAGCACAAGAGTCAGATTGATCTGGTCATACTTGACATGATAATGCCGGACATGAATGGGGGGGAAGTCTTTGACAAGATAAGAGGGTTGAATCCCAGTGCAAAGGTGCTCCTTTCAAGCGGTTACAGCCTTAATGGCCAAGCCAGCGAGGTCTTGAAAAAGGGATGTAACGGATTTATACAGAAGCCTTTCGGTATCCAGGATCTTGACAGGAAGATAAAGGAGGTCTTGGGCGAGGGTGGAACCTAGAGGCAGGCTCCCCTTGCCAGAACTCCAGACCCAGCAGGCCACCGTGGAGGATGAACCAGCCTGTGGTGAAATCAGGGCGGCGGGCATCCGGGGCGTTTCTGCCGGATAGAACCAACATGCGATCATGAGGAGAATCTTGACGTGAGTGAAGAGCAAATAAAGAAAAGGACACAAGAGACAGCCAAGAAACTCTTTGGCAAGGGGATAAAGATGGACCCTCCATACTTTCTATGGAAGGCATTTGACAGGGATCTAGCCAATGATCTTTCCATGTTTATCACCGGGAATCTTTACTCAAGGACCGTTCTCACCCTCCAGGAAAGGCAGATGGCCGCGTGCGCCATGCTTGCCGCCCTTCGGGCAAGGGATGAACTGAGACTACACGTAGACGCGGCATTGAACGTGGGATGCGACCCCAGGAAGCTGGCCGAAGTCTTTTTCCAACTTGCCACCTATGGAGGCATGCCGGCGGTAAACGAGGCACTGGAGGTTTACAGGGATGTGCTCAAGGAACGCGGTGAGTGGCCATTGAAATAGACGCCTGGCTATCAAGGTTGACAGTCATGATGACCATGGCCGCATTGGTTGGAGGAAGCTGGAAGACACCTTTGCCTTATTGCCCGGGAGATTCATTTCAGAATCCGTGTGGCGTTCAATATAGCCAAAAGGGCAACGCCAACGTCAGCAAAAACCGCCTCCCACATGGTGGCGATGCCGTAAGCGCCAATGACCAGGAACAGGCCCTTTACGCCCATTGCAAACACGATGTTCTGCCACACGATCACCCTGGTCTTTCTGGCAACATTCACCGCCACCGGAATTCTGGAAGGCTCATCGCTCATCAAGACGATGTCCGCGGCATCAATGGCGGCATCCGAACCCAGAGCGCCCATGGCGATTCCAATGTCTGAGCGTATGAGTACGGGAGCATCATTTATTCCGTCACCCACGAAGGCTATCAGGTCGTCATCGTTGGTTCTTTCTAGCATGAGTTCTTCAACCTTTTCCACCTTTTCATGGGGAAGAAGTCCTGCGAAAAATCCATCAAGTCCGAGCTTCTTGGAGACAGATTCAGCCACTTCAGGTCTGTCGCCTGTGAGCATGATCTGCCTCTTGACACCAAGAGCCTTGAGCCCTTGAATGGCCTTTTGCGCATCAGGCTTTGTTTCATCAGAGATGAGAACATAACCGGCATAGGTACCGTCAATCGCCACGTGCACCACGGTACCTTCGACATTACAGGAGTCATGGACGATACCCAGCCGGTGCAGTAACCTGTCGTTTCCCGCCAGAACCTCGTGTCCCTTTACCAGGGCTTTGACCCCGTGCCCTGAAACTTCCTTGTGAGTTTCTATGGAACTTTCATCGATGTTTCCGTCGTAGGCCTCTCGAATGGACTGAGCTATCGGGTGACTGGAATGAAACTCCGCGTGGGCAGCATAATCCAGGAGGTCCCCCCTGGAGAAGCCGTTGCGTGTGACAACATCAGTGACCCTGAAGACCCCCCTGGTCAATGTCCCGGTCTTATCCCAGACAATAGTGTGAAGGCTGTTCAAGCCCTCCAGGAAATTGGAGCCCTTTACCAGGACCCCCCGTCTGGACGCAGCACCGATACCCCCAAAAAAGCCCAGAGGAATGGATATGACCAGGGCGCATGGGCACGATATGACCAGGAATATTAGTGCCTTGTATATCCATTCCGAAAAGGTCTCCTTGTGGACAAACATTTGGGACAGGGCGGGAATATTGTAGAGTACGACCGGTACAATAGCCAAGGCGACAGCGCAGAAAACGACTGACGGCGTGTAGTATCTCGCAAACTTGGTGTTGAGTTTTCAACCATATTAACTTCCTTGTTTCATGCTCTTGGACATGGAGGGGTCTTTCAAGCACTTCAACGTTCACGAATGCACCATCTCCTCAGGTTATTGTAGAAAAGGACATGGAGACCCAGTAGGAACAGTATGACATCGCGAAAGATCATCCGCCGCGGAGAGGCCTTTTCCCCGGAGTCGGCAACTGAAAAACAACCGCAGTCAAACTCGTGGCCCCTTATGAAATTGATGGACTGGGCGATTATGAACCCAAGCAACATGCCACTGACAATCAGCGCTGACCAACGGGGGTAGATGCCGAGGATCAGGGCA
>JAFDIC010000219.1 GCA_019308525.1 Deltaproteobacteria bacterium | reverse complement strand
TGACCGTGCCGATCCGTATGACCAGTTCGTCGGCCAACCTGTTTATCTGGATGTCGTTCTTTGTAACAAAGGGGAGTTTCATGGCCAGGCGATACCCTTCGCTGTCCTTTGTCAGGGAGTAGGGTTCCATGGTAAAGAACCTGTCCAGGGGATTTCTATCCCCGTAGATTTCCTGAGCAAGAGACTTCAGGCTATCCAGCCCGAGGACTTCGCTCCGGTGTAAGTGAACAGAAAAGATGGGAATGGGGTTGAAGTAATCCTTCGCCCTTTGGATGTAGCTGGCCTGATCCTTCTTCCACTCCTGGAAGTATTCATCACCCAGTTCTTCGGGAAGAATCCTGTTCATGACAATTCCATCCACGGCCATCTTGTAAAGACAGAAGTACATGAAGGCCCGCTGGGTCTCCTTGAGGACGATTTTCTCCGGGTTCGTGACCAGGCGAACGCTCGTAATCTCCCTGTCAGTCAGAATCTTGTCCACTCCCTCCAGCCGCTCGAACAGGGAGGCAATCGCGTCAAAATAGTCATCACCGGGGATGGGAACGTCGTACAGCCTCTTGGCTACAGGCCCCACGTATTTGGCCAGGGCCCTTTCGAGCTTAAAGATCTTTCTAATATACCATTCAAGGGTGGTGGGAATGCTGATGAACCTGAGTGATTCCCCGGTAGGCGCACAATCAAGTATGATTACGTCATAGGTCTCTTTCCTCGCATAGGTATTTATGTGAAGCAGGAGGCTCACTTCCTCCATGCCGGGCAGGATCGCCAGCTCTTCGGCCAGCACTTCATCGAGTCCGGTGGTATTGAAAAGGGTCGAGATATACCTGTGGATGTCCTTCCAGTTCTTCTCTATCTCCTCCTGTACGTCCAGCTCTTGAATCCACAGGTTCTTCTTGACCCTGAAGGGCTTCCCTCTGTTTTGATCCATGAGGCCTCTTTCAAGGGCAAAGATATCAGAGAGGCTATGGGCAATATCCAGGGACATGACCAGGGTCTTGTATCCCATTTTTGCGACCCTGACTCCTGTGGCCGCAGCCACGCTGGTCTTGCCGACCCCACCCTTTCCTGCAAAGAGGATAATCCTCATAATCCTTCACTGCCTCATATATCTTCATAAAAGAGCACAGAACCCGGGAAGAAGATTTCCCAGATCCCTGAACAGCTTTCCTATGGCTTAGTGTCTCCCCCTCCGGGTTTAATTCCCCGCAGCTTGCTGCCCATGGTCATGTATAATAGCTCTGGATATGTCATGGCCTTTAGGGTACCAGGAGCCGGGGGCCAGAATCCAGAAGAACAAGACTGATATGAAGCCGCTTTCATGGTTATCTTATTCCGGCTTCTGAATTCTTGATACCCCGCTGTTTGCGGCGAGGTTGTTCATTAGTTTAGCATACCGGAAGGGATTTTGAAACTTTCCACCAGTTTTGAAGGGGAGTTTTTGTCAGGATTGATCGCGCCTTTCAATAATTGCCCGATGCTTCTTTCCTCAGGTCGTCGAGGATTTCCTGCACCTCTTGCTTGAAGGCTTCCGGGGCGCTCACAAAGCCCCATCCCTTCTGGGTCTGGAAAAGGCCGTCATAGGCGGTGTCGTGGTAGGATCTCATGAGGTGTGGGATGTTACGTTCCGTGAGAACGGATTCCAGGAGCCTCGCCTCGATCTCGTTTTCTAGTATAGACACTTTGACATAATCATCCATTGAATTGCCTCCTAGGGAAATATTTTTCCGGGGTTCAGGATCCCCTTGGGGTCAAAGAGGGTCTTGATCCTCTTCATCCATTCGAGTGACCTGCCGTGTTCAGACTCCATGAATTTTCTCTTGCCTATACCCACACCGTGTTCACCCGTAGCCGTGCCTCCCAGGGAAAGGGCGTTGAGCACGATCTTCTCGCACACATCTTCAATCAAGGTCCATTGCTCCCGGTCGTCACTCCTGCCTGCAAGGAGGAGGTGGATGTTGCCGTCTCCGGCGGGGCTATCCAGATAGCAGCGGCCATTACAAGGATAGTCTTCCGTGGGGCGAAGGGGAGCATGAGGGGCGGCGTTCCGTCTGCAATCCCCTAAGGTAGAAGCTTATACTTCTGCATGTCCTTTATCACCACCCTGATCACCTCGTCTATGAGCTGTTCACCCGATGCCGGGTTCCAGGTTTCGGATTGAGCAGACCATATAAGCTTTTCAGTCTTAACATCATACAGGTTTGTTTCCAGCCGCACATAGGTATGCGTGGTATAATATCCGGGCGTATGCACACGGGTGTAAACATGACCATAGAATCCATAGAGATCATTCGGATAGGTCTGGTAGGAGGGAGGGGTATACACATCTTTCTTCTCTACACCAACCAGATGCATGATCAGCACGGCGTCATTCTTCAATTTGTTAACTGCCCGCAATATGGTCTCTTTTTGCAGTTTCTTGCCAGCGGGGATTCGAATGACGTCTGCACTGGAGACGGCTTTAACCCCAAGAGCTTCCAATTCCTTGACAAACTTGCTCTCGTAGCTACGTCGAGCACCTTCTTGATCCGTGACGCATATGACCAGGATATTGGAGACCGGACCACCTTGGTAGTTTTCATCCACCCAGGCGCTGGTTAGCTTAGTGGATGCGCATGCACCAAGCAACAGCGCTACTGAGGTTACAGCAAATAATACTCTCGTCAGATTTTTCATTCTTTTTCCCCCTGTGTTTTGTCCGTGAATCAAGATCCATGGCTTCGTGAAAAGTCCAATTCCCCGCGGAGCGGGATCTAATGATCTGCGTTGCGCTTCATCTCGCTGTGATTGCCGCGTAGGCTAAGTATGCCTCATCACAAGAGATTTACACGCTCCCGAAGCCAGGATTCCGCAAGCTCAACTCGCATCCGGAACTCTTGCGAAACCATCAACCGCCGGTTTTCCCTGGAAGCAATATAGCCTGTTGGAGACATTTTTTCAATGAAGCGGAGGGGGAAAGTTGTTCCTGGTGGATAGGGCCCACGTGGAGGAAAAAGGATCAGGAAAACAAATCATTGTGATTCCATTCAGCGCCATGGTGTGATAAATTATTATATGACAATTCGGATGGGTCCACAGGGAACAGCTCAGAAAAGGAGGGGATGCAAATGGCCGTAAAGGTGATACTAAAGAGGAAGGTGCCCAAGGACAAGGAGCAAGATCTTCTGCCGCTTCTGCTGGAGTTGAGGGGCAAGGCGATGAGACAGCCGGGCTACATATCGGGTGAGACCCTGCGCAGCATGGACTCCCCGGAGGAGCTGGTTGTAATTGGTACGTGGCAGTCGAAGGAGGCATGGGAGAAGTGGGCCTCCAGCAAGGAGAGGGCAGAGATCCAGGAAAGGATAGACTCCTTGCTGGGAGAGAAGACGGAATGTAACGTGTACTACTACGGTTAGGATCCATCAAAGAGGCCCGGGAGTGTTCCCTGATCAGCAGGGTCCGTCTTGAGGAGGAAGAGTTAGGCAACACCTCAGATCTAGTCAAGTATAGAAACCCTGGTCCTTCCCCGCATCGGGGGAGTCAGAGTTCAGTGGCTTTGCCTTGATATGCCCACAAGGAATCCGGGAGTCAGAATCCAGAACAAGACTTTGGCCTCTTGCTCAACCAACAGCATAGATCTGTTGGAGCCAAGCGACACGAGAGTTCTTCTGGCTCCTGACTTCTGAATCCTGGCTTCTCAATGTCGTTGCCTGCTTCGGGCAGCCCCTTTCAGGGGTCAACCAAAGCCTGGCCCTCTGGACCCGGATCTTTACTCTATTTCCATGAATCTCGCTAACCGGAACATAAGGCAATTGAAGACCTGGCTCGAGAGGGGAGAGAAGCGCGTGGAGGTTGCCGGGCTCGCCGGGTCTGAGCGGACGTTCTTTCTCTCCCTCCTGCTTCGCGAAATAGATCGGCCGTGTCTCCTCGTGCTACCCGATTCCAAGGATGCAGCACGAATGCACCGGGAATTGGAGTTCTTCCTCCCTGAATCCTTTTCCCGGCCAGGCCCGGCCGGGAGGAGGCTCTATGAATTTCCGCTCTACGACATATCGCCCCTTAAGGGATTGAGTCCACAAAAGGAGTTAGTCACCTCCCGTATAGAAGCCCTTTACTCGCTTCTGTCAGAGGAGATGCCTGTCATTGTAACATCATTAGAACCGGTGCTTTTCAGGGTCATGCCAAGGGAGGCCCTGGTAGAAGCGGTGCAATACATAGAAGTAGGAAGGGAGGTCAACAGGGAGGACCTTATCCGCAGGCTGGAGGCATGCGGGTACCTCAGGACCTCGCTGGTGGAGGAGAGGGGAGATTATGCGGTAAGGGGAGGGGTTATCGACCTGTTCCCCCCCCTGTACGACAGTCCGGTTCGCCTGGAATTCTGGGATGATAGGGTGGAGTCCATACGCCACTTTGATCCCTTTAGCCAGAGGTCCACAAGGGGCCTGGATGAGATGGTCCTTCTGCCTGCAAGCGAGATAATAATGGGGGAGGAAAACGTCAAGAGGGCAAGGAGCATGGGCAGGCTCCCCAGGGAATTCGTAGAAAGGGGACACTTCCCCGGGCAAGAGGCCTGGATAAGGCATTTCTACGAGGGCCTGGAGAGCATATTTGATTACCTCCCCGATGGCACCTTGATAGTGCTGATTGAGACCTCGGCCCTGAAAAGACGGTTGTTCGGGTTTTCAGAGAAGTTCCAGGGAGATGTTGAAAGATACAGGAGGGAGGCCATGGAAAGGGAAAGACCTTTTCCGGAAATCGAGGGTCTCCTCTCCCTGGATGATTGCGAGAACTCCTTCGAGGCATTTCAGCGCTTTGATTTCAATGAACTTTCCCTTGAGGAGTCGGATTCAAAGAAATCGGTTTTCATCAGGGGACCTTTCCCGGTGGATGATGACCTCACCCTCAGCCTCAAGGGGAAAGCCAGGATGTCCATGGTGCCGCTTGCGGAAAAGATCAACAAGTGGCTTGAGAGGGGTTCAAGGGTGGTTCTGGTCTGCCGTACCGAGCAACAGGGTCGTCGGCTCAGGGAGATCCTTGCCAGCTACAGGGTGCAGGTGGACCAATGGGTGAAGAGGTGGGAGGACGTGGGCCTGGGAAAGGGGCTCACAATTTGTCTGGGCAGGCTCTCGAAGGGGTTCAAGTGGCCCGAGTTCGGCCTTTACGTGATAAGCGAGGATGAGATTTTCGGGGCCAAGAGGCCCCTGTCAAGGGCAAGGAGAATCACAGGTGAAAGTGGGTCGGCACTCACCTCCTTCAGCCAGTTGAAGTCAGGAGACCTGGTCGTCCACCAGGATCACGGTATAGGGAGGTACGGCGGGCTGCGCAAACTGGAAATAGAGGGAATTGTCAATGATTTTGTAGTGATAGATTACGCGCAGGGAGACCGACTTTACATACCGGCGGACCGCCTCAGCATACTGCAAAAATACATAGGAGAAGATGAGAAAGAGCCGCGGCTGGACAGGCTGGGGGGCCGGGCATGGGATATAGCCAAGAGGAGGGCCAAGAAATCCATAGAGAAAATCGCAAGGCAACTGGTTGAGATCTATGCGCTCAGGGCCCACCGCAAAGGGCACGCCTTTTCCATCCCCGACAGTTACTATCGTGAGTTTGAGGCCACCTTTGAGCATGAGGAGACCAGGGACCAGATAAAGACCATAGAAGAGGTCCTGTCCGACATGGCATCAGAAAGGGTCATGGATCGCCTGGTATGCGGCGACGTGGGTTTCGGCAAGACGGAGGTGGCCATAAGGGCCGCATTCAAGGCGGTGATGGACGGCAAGCAGGTGGCTGTCCTGGTGCCGACCACCGTCCTCGCAGAACAACACTACGAGACCTTCAGGAGAAGGATGGAGCCTTACAAGATCCGGGTTGGCGTGCTCAGCCGTTTCAAGAGCAGGGGGGAGCAAAAGGAGATTATCGCGGGGGTCAGGTCAGGGAAAATAGACATACTCATAGGGACCCACAGGATACTCCAGAATGACATAAGCTTTCGGGACCTAGGGCTCCTGATCATAGATGAAGAACAGCGTTTTGGCGTAAAACAGAAGGAGAGGCTCAAGAGGTACCGGGCACTGGTGGACGTTCTGGCCATGACCGCTACTCCAATACCCAGGACCTTTCAGATGTCTCTCATGGGCATAAGGGATCTCAGCATCATTGAAACTCCCCCTGAAGATCGGCTGGCCATAAGGACTTATCTCTCACATTTTGACGAGGCAACCATCATACAGGCGATAGAGCGTGAGCTGGACAGGGATGGACAGGTCTTCTTTGTCCATAACAGGGTAAACACCATTGATGAAATGACGAACAAGTTGCGCGGCCTGCTGCCCGGCGTCAGTTTCGGCATAGCCCACGGACAAATGAAGGAAAGGGACCTGGAAGAGGCTATGGTCAGGTTCATTAAGAGGGAAATCGACGTATTGGTTTGTACCACCATCATAGAGTCCGGCCTGGATATCCCGTCTGCCAACACCATAATCATTAACGAGGTGGACAGGCTCGGCCTCGCACAGATATATCAACTCAGGGGGAGGGTGGGGCGCTCCAAGGAGATCGCCTACGCGTACCTGATCCTTTCAAACGGAACGGAGCTGACAAGGGACGCTGAAAAGAGACTCAAGGCACTCATGGATTTCTCGCACCTGGGAGCGGGGATTCACCTGGCCATGCACGACCTGAAGATAAGGGGAGGAGGAAATATCCTTGGTTTTTCACAGTCGGGACATATCGCAGCCATCGGCTATGAGCTCTATATGAAATTGATAGAACAGACAGTCGCAGAGTTGAAGGGGGAAGAATGGCAAGAGGAAATCAATCCGGAGATTAACGTGAATCTGTCTGCGTACCTTCCGGACTACTACATACCGGACACTGACTTGAGATTGAACCTGTACAGGAGGATGTCAGGCCTGAGAGAGGAGGCGGAATTGAAATCCCTGGTAGAAGAGATGGTGGACCGTTTCGGTCATCCTCCATCAGAGGTGTCCAACCTTGTCTCCGTAATGGCCACGAGATTGGCCCTGAAAGAGGCAGGCATAAACCGCCTCGACGTAACGAACGGGAGCCTGGTCTTCCACTTTTCTGTCCAGACAAATGTCGGGGCCGACAGGATAGTCAGGCTGACCGAGAGAGAGCCGACGAAGGTCAAAATGCTTTCTGATAGAAAACTGAAGATCCTGACAGACGGGCGGGGCCCCCTTGAGGCCTTGGAACATGCGAGGCACATCATCCAGGAGAAATTCCTGCAAACGGATGCAAGGGGGTGAGCGATCCCCTGTGCCCGTATCGCGGGTCTTCAGGGCTGGCAGGGAAGAATATGCTTGCAATTTCTCAATTAGCCGTTAACATTAAAAATTTAAGAGTTTTGAGCCTCCTCCGGGCCTTGGGCCCCAAAACCTGCGGATTGCCTTGTGCCCGAAAGATCTTAAAGAGGGGGTGAGGCTTACAAAAGGCCGGCACGATATTCTTCAGGGCCGGGGCCTTTGAAAAGGCCATATTGTTTTGGGACTGCTTAGAATCTGAGCCTGACCCAGAGACAGGACAGAAGAGGGCTTGTTTGAAAGCTCTGGAGTGGAAAGCTTTCAGAAAGAAGGACTGTGCCCCTGAGGCCAAGGGCGAGAGGCGAGGGAAATAGTACTCTCAAGGGCGGTGGAGTGGTTCAACCCCGCCAGGAATATTACCCAGTCCCGGGAAAAAGACGCCAAGGGTTCGGTACCAGTAACTTGAAATTCCTATACCTTTTAATTGCAGCATTTCTTGTTGTTCCCTCTTGCAGTATCTCAGATGACCCTTCAGAACGGAAAGTGATAACTGTCGGGGAGAGAGTCGTTACTCTGGGGGAACTGGAAAAGGATTTGAAATCCATAATCCAGGACATTGAAATGCCTCCAGAGGCGGCGGTTGAGAGAATCCTGGATCACTACCTCATACTGGAATATGGGAGAGAGAAGGGCATCCAGGTGACGGAGACGGAATTGGATCGGTTTGTGGGGGAGATCAAGCGCAGTTATGATGAAAAGGATCTGCGGGACGTGCTTCTTAAGCAATATGTAGACTTCGAGACATGGAAGGAGATTTTGAGAAAACAACTCCTGGCAAAAAAGATCCTCAGGATGGTTTCAGAAGAGATTCCCCCTGTCTCCCACGATGAAATAAAGTCCTATTACGAAAAACACAGAGAGGAGTTCAAACGTCCGGGGATGGTAAAATTGAGGCATATCCTAACCAATGACAGGGAAGAGGCCGAAGGGGCCAGACAAAGGCTTATTGCTGGGGAGGACATGGCGGCTCTTGCACGGGAGATTTCCATGGCACCCGAGGCCCAGGACGGCGGAATGATTGGCTGGGTGTATGAAGGAGAACTGGAGGAAGCCATGGGCAAGGCCGTATCCGCCCTGGAAGCGGGCCAGATAAGCCCTGTAGTAAAGACATCGTACGGTTATCACATCTTCCAGGTCCTGGAAAGGCGCAAGGAGGGGTACATGAGCCTTCCCGAGGCAATTCCGGAAATAGAATCCAGACTCTTCATCGAAAAAGAGAGTGAATTTGTCGGCGCATGGCTGAATGGTCTGAGGGAAAGGTATCCAGTGTGGGTGAACCGAGAACTGCTTTTCGAGATGCTGGAGTCAGAATAGATGAGAGGGATAAGGTGCTCCCTTCTCCTGGCGGGATTAATCGGGTTGTCGCTGGTCTTTACTGTTCATGCTCCAGGTGAAGTTGTCAACCGGATCGTCGCGATTGTGGACGACGACATCATTACCCTCTACGAGTTGAACAAGAGGATCAAGGAGGTCACGGGTCTCGCTCCGAACGCGCTCAGGCTCAGGAGTGAAGAACAGTATCTTACTACACGACGACAGGTGCTGGAACTCCTCATTGACGAGAAGATTACGCAAAAAAAGATCCATGAACTGGGCATAAGGATCTCCAAGGGGAGAATCGATTCGACCATAGAAAGAATAAAGGAAGAAAACGGGTGGACACAGGAAGACCTCGTGAAGATGTTGAAGGAGCAAGGTCTGACACTGGAAAAATACAGGGAGGAAATCAAGAAGGGACTTGAAAGAGTCGAACTCATCAACCGGGAGGTGAAGTCCAGGATAGTAATAAGAGAAGAGGAGATAAGAAAGTACTACGAAGATCACAAAGACCGTTTTCGTGCCGATGAGAGAGTGCATCTGGCGGGTATATTCCTGATAGCCAGATCCCCGGATGACAGGGAGGAAATGCAGGAACTAGAGAAGAAGGGAAAAAGGATACTGCTCGAACTCCGCAATGGCGGTGATTTCGCGTCCATGGCCAAGATGTATTCCCAGGGGCCGGGAGCTGATAAAGGTGGAGACCTGGGAAAGTTCAGGCTGGACGAGCTGGATCCCGCTCTCGGGGAAGCCCTCAGAGACTTGCGGGAAGGAGAGTACAGCAAACTCATCAGAAGACCGAATGGATTCCAAATCTTCAGGCTCTTGAAAAGGGAGGGGGGGCAATATAGGCCCTTCGAAGAAGTGAGAGATGCCGTATACAGGGTCCTTTACAACCAGGAGGTGGACCACCTTTACTCGGCATGGATCAAGGAACTGCGGTCAAGTTCCTACACGAAGATTGTTTTTTGACGACAGGGCTGTCTTCCAGATCTTGATCCCATCCCCGGATGGGGCCGGAACCATCCCATTATTCCATTACGCCCTGCTGCGGGCATGCAATCATGTACGGGGAGGAGCACCGGGCGTCAAAACTGCCTTGAATTGCGATTGGGGATGCTTTTTCAAGATGTCATTTTAATACTGAGGTCATCATGGAAAACAGGGAACAAAAGGAAGGTCCGGAGCTGGACCTGGCGGCTGAAGATTCAGGGGTGCAAAAGGGACCGGGTCTGGGCACCCTCTTGAAAAACGAGAGAGAGAAAAAGGGCCTCACCCACGAACAGGTCGCCCAGATTACGAGGTTGAGAAAGCACTACGTTGAAGCATTGGAGAAGGAGGAGTGGGATAAGCTGCCTCCCCGGGTCTTCGTAAGGGGCTTTATCAGGTCCTATGCCCAGTTGTTGGGACTCGATGAGCAAAGGACCCTCAGCCTCTACGAAAGATCGGTGCCGAAGACTCAGCCGCCCCTGTCATTCAAGAGGTTTCCAAAGAAGAAAAGGGGGTCTTACTATCTTATTGGTGTAGTGGGAGTGCTGGTGATAGCAGTCGGTCTCTACGTGGGGATCAGCAGCATAT
>JAFDIC010000218.1 GCA_019308525.1 Deltaproteobacteria bacterium | reverse complement strand
TACTAAATTGCAATAGGAGATTTCCATGGGAGAAGAAATCGATATCTTCAGGGCATTCATATCCAGGAGGGGGCTCCGAAACACCCCGGAAAGAGAGGAAATCATAAGGGAAATCTTCTCCACCAACGACCACTTTGACGTGGATGAACTGTACCTGAGGATGCGAAAGAGGGGCAGCAGGATCTCCAAGGCCTCCATATATAGGAACATCCCCCTGATCATGCAGTGCAACCTGATAAGGGAGGTATGGCATGAGGATGGTCACATGCTCTATGAACCGATCTATGGACAGGGGCACCACTGCCATCTCCGCTGCACCAGGTGTGGCAAGGTAATTGAGTTTTATGATGAAGAATTGAGCAATATTGAGAAGCGGCTTGCGGACCGGTTTGATTTCGAGATCACGGAACACAGGCTCGACGTATCAGGGTATTGCCCTAAGTGCCGTGAAGAGATCAAGCAATAGAAAGGGGACGTATCGGTGAAGACTAGCAAACACCTGGAAAAGGAAAACTTCAGGTCCCTCATAGAGAACGACGGTATCGGATACGTTGAGGAACGGCTTAATATCATCGACGTGTTTTTGGACACCGAAGAGCACGTGACCCTTGAGGACCTGTTGCGACTCCTCAAAGAGAGGGGATATGATTATGATCCGGATTTTCTCAGGCAGTGTATGAATCGCTGGGTTGAGCGCGGTTTCGCCCAAAAAAAGGTCTTTGAAGGGCAACCTCCCAGGTACGAGCATCGCCACCTCGGCAAGCATCACGATCACCTCATCTGTACAAAGTGCGGCAAGATAGTGGAATTTGACAACGAGGAGATGGAGAGGCTCCAGATGAGAATCGCCGCAGCGGAAGGCTTCCACGTGCTCCAGCACAAAATGGAAATCTACGGGCTCTGTGGAGACTGCACGAAAGAGAGGGGTCGAGTGATGCCCCTTGCCATGGCCAAGCCGGGTGAGAAGGTGGTCGTCAATGATATTATGGGCGGAAGAGAAGCCCGCTCCAGGCTTGCCACAATGGGCATCAGGCCCGGAGATTCACTGGAGGTGATCAATAATAACGGAATGGGAAGGTTGATCGTGGGTCACGGCAGTACGCGACTCGCCCTCGGCAGGGGTATGGCCCAAAAGATCCTGGTGTCACCCCGGGCCCAGGAGTAACTTCTCATGCAGATCCCCTTTTCATCCTGACCCTGTCCTTCAACCACTGTACCCAGGAATCAACCCCCTGCCCTGTCTTGCAAGAGACTTGGAATATGGTGATGTCTGGGTTGATTCTCAAGCACTCACTGGTGATCTTTTCCACGCTCGTATCCACATGGGGCAACAGGTCGATCTTGTTTATCAGCAGGACCCTTGACTCTCGGAACATCAGGGGGTACTTGGAAGGCTTGTCATCTCCTTCCGTGACGCTGAGTATCATAACCTTGTAATCCTCTCCCAACTTGAACTCAGCAGGACACACGAGATTCCCGACATTTTCCACCACCAACAGTTCCAGACTGTCAAAATTGAACTCGCCCAGGGTGTCCCTAATCATGTTGCCGTCCAGATGACAGGCCCCGCCGGTGTTTATCTGTACCACCGGGATACCCTTCTTTGCAACACGTTCAGCGTCCTGGGAAGACTGAATGTCCCCCTCTATGACCCCCATCTTCAGATCATCCTTTAGGGCATCAATGGTCCTCTCGAGAAGGCTGGTCTTACCAGCGCCTGGAGAGCTCATGAGATTGACGACCAGTACCCGGGAGCGATCAAACAGTTCCTTGTTCTCCTGTGCTATTCGCTCATTGGCCTCGAGTATGTCCCTGACAACGGTTATCTTCATGGATTCAATACCTCCAACTTAGCCACACATACCTCAAGCAAACCCTTTCAATTCTCACCGGCATAGCCGGCGGATCAGTACTGATTTAGGGACCCCTATGAGAATAATGAAGGTGTGGGAACGGCTCAGGAGCGATATTGGGCCTTGAGAAAAGCCCCCCCGGGACCATTCAACGCCCTTGATCAGGCTTCGGATAACCCCCGCAAATAATCTATCCCCGTGTTCTCCCCTGATCGATAAGACCTATCAGGGTGAACGACCATAGACGGTGGGCGTCGCGACAACAAAAGGATCCCTATTCTACCTCAATTTCCACGATGGACAAGTCCTGCCCGGCCAGGGTCTCAATGTCCCCGTTCTTGCAGTAAGGACATCTGAACTCGTAGTTCTCTATCCTGAACTCCCTTTTGCACCTGCCGCAGTAACCTCTCAGCGGGACTATTTCCATGTCAAGCCTCGCCCCCTCCATTTCGGTCCCTTCGGTGATCACGTGAAAACAAAAGGAGAGTGCTTGAGGGACAATCGCCGACATCTCACCTATGTGAAGATGGACCGACCTCAAAACCCTCGCCTGGTTCCTGTGCATCTCATCCCGGACAATATCCACGAGGCTCTGTGCAATGGACATCTCATGCATCTGGTAAACCCAGTCTCCAGGCGGTTTTTCGGCATCCTAGATGCGGCTTGAGTATTCCTGTGGATCTCCGCCCCACAGGCCTTCATCCACGCCCCCCTTCCCGGGAATGCAGTTTTCGAACCTTCACCCTTGCCGCAGTCTCTATGTTGAGACTTATGGGGTCTACGTGGTCCAGGTCACAGGCCATGAGCGCATCAAAATGGGCCCCCTTGCCCCTTGCAACAGGCATTGATCTTGTCCAGTGGCCGCTGCATGCAGCTATACCCACCGTCAAGGGATGTTGCCCTTCCATGAGTTTCAGTCTTCCCCGGGTCTTCCCTCCGGTATGGGATTCAAGCTCTATCAAGTCACCATCTACGAGGCCCTTTTCCCTGGCCGTATCCGCGTTCATGGTAATGTTGTAGGTATAGGGGTTCATCTCGCTCGCTTCATTGAGCCACGGCTGCTCCATGGTATGGGATCCGGTGTGGAGAATATCCCTGTAGGAAAAACAGTACAGGTCGTAGCCAGGATCCTTTACCTCGTGGATGGAGCACGGGAACCAGGAGATCAGGGGCGTATACTGCTCCAGCCTTACCCCTATCCCTGCCTCCTGCGTTATCTCCTTGACCTTTTCTCCGATGTCCACCATGTATTCCAGGTATATTACGTGCCTCGCATCAATGAAATATCTCCAGTATGCCTCCTCTACCCTTTTGGGCCACTTTACAAACCCGTGCTTCTTGAAATATTCCAGGCCTCTGTCCTCCCCGAAGAAGTGCTTCAATACCCTGTCACACATTTCCGCCTGGCTCAAACTCTCGTCAGGGCCCAGCTTGCTTGCCTCGTCGAAATCGCAAAACTTGTTGTAAAAGCCGTTTACCCGAGGGGTCTTTCCCAACCTGTCCAGTATCTCCCGGACGACGTCTCCCACGTACCTTCTTGCGGGTATGGGCTCTACCACCGGCTGGATGATATGGTAGCACCAGTCATCCATTCCAAAGGAATGGTTGAAATTAAAGGCGTAGCCCTCCACCCAGGACAGGTCTTCCAGGTAACAGGTATCGGGCAGCACTATGTCTGCAAACCCTTCTGTCAGCTCGTTGTTGAACAATTCCCACACCACGACGAAAGGTATCTTCTTGAGCGTCTCAGCCGTTACCTCCGGATTGGCCAGGCTCATGACGGTGTTACAACCATGGCTGAGCAACACCTCGAAGTTATGTTCAATGCCGAGTTTCTCCCAGAGCTCCTCCTGGTCAGAAGAGCCGAAGACGAATGTGAAGGGGGCCAGGGTGAATATGTCCTGGAGCGAAGGATCCTTCGCCCTGTGGGGAAGGTGGGGAGGCCACGGACCGTGCAGGCGCGTGTAAAAACTGTCAGTCTCTATCATACCGTCGACGCCTTTGTAGGGTTCGAATTCGAGCTTTCCCGTCCCCGGATAACCAAGACACCTTGCGGGCCATCCCAGGGCCCCGCCAGGCACGTCACAATTGCCCACTATTGCGTTCAACATGGAAACCGCAAGGCACGTGTGGTGGGAGTTTTCGTGTCCCTGCCCCCCCCTGAACAGCACCGCGGCAGCGGGTCTATAGGGCAGCTCATGGCCCTGGATCTTTATGGAGGCGCCGATCCTGGCGGCTTCCAGGAACTCCCTTGCGATTCGCCCTATGGTAGAGGCCGGGACACCGCTTATCCGGGCGGCATATTCGGGGGTGTAAGTCGTCAGGTGATCCTTCAGCAGTTGAAATCCTGTCTTGCACCTTATACCGTTTACCTGGAACTCCCCCAGAATCGCGTATTCACCTATTGTTGGGTCGTCATAGACCTTTGCCCTGCCCTCCGAAGCATCCCATACCAGGGGCTTGTTGCTCTCATCTCCACCCACTGCCGGAACCGGCGGACCCATTCCGAGGAAACCAGGCACCATGATTGGTTCCTTTACAGGACCCCTTTCCCTGACATACCTCCCGTCAGGCCCCACGAGGTAGGGGCCGTTTGTCTTTAGGGCGATATATTCCTCATCATAGGATCCGACCTCGTTTATGATGATATTGGCCATGGCAAGCACGACCGCGGCATCCGTTCCGGGGATGATGGGGATCCATTCAGACGCCTTTCCCCCGGCGAAGTTGCATATGGGATCAAAGACCACGAGTTTCATGCCCCGGCTCTTGGCCTCGGCGGCCAGCCTTGCGGTTATCATGGCGGAATGCCCGGAACCATGCCCTTTGCTCGCCCCGAAGTAGATGGCATATTCACAGAGCCTGAAGTCCGGTACGTGGGACCAGGAAGCATGGACCATCCCGGTGTTTTCATGGGCCCCGTTGCCGCAGTGAAGCCCTCCCCCTCCAGGCCAGCCGCAGACCGCCCCCTTTTCTGAAGACAGGCCGGCCGCCAGGGGAAAGAGAAAATCCGTTGTATTTCTCATGGGCCTACATGTTGTGCCCTGTATGAGGATCTTCCTGGGGTTATCCTCTATGACGTCACGCAGCCTGTTCACGATCTCTTCGATGGCGTCCTCCCACGAAATTTCCTTCCATCCTGGATCAACGTGCAGCCCCTTCTCAGGATTCGTCCTCCTCAAGGGCTTGTTTAACCTGTTTGGGTCGTAGAGGACCTGGAGCCCGGAGGTGCCCTTTCCGCACACGCCCCCTTCGGAACCGAGAGTAGACTCTGGAACCCCTTCGATCTTGACCGCGACACCATTAACGCGACGGACCCTGATGCCGCACTGGGCATAGCACCTGCCGCACTGGGTATGAATCCTCACATCTTCTTGGATACCTGCTCCTTCCGGCATAGGCGACCTCCCGTCAAAAGCGTCATTTTCTCATTGTCTGGAGGCTGTGCTGCTCCCTGATCATTGTTCATCCTCCCAGATAGGCCTCTCTCACATATTCATTATCCGCCATGTCCCGGGCAGGCCCTTCTCTCGTTACACTTCCCACCTCCAGGATATAGCAATAGTCCGCAACGTTTAGCGCCATTCTTGCATTCTGCTCGACCAAGACAACACTTATCCCATCTCTGTTGATATCCTTTATGATCTTCCCCACCTGCTCCACCAGAATGGGGGAGAGGCCCATACTCGGTTCATCCATCAGCAGTAACCTGGGCATGTTCATCAGGGCCCGGGTGGTTGCGAGCATCTGTTGTTCACCACCACTGAGACTCCCCGCAGGTTGCTGTCTCCTGGCCTTGAGAACGGGAAAGTGTTCGTATACCCTTTCCAAATCCTCCTGCACTTTCTTCTTGTCCTTTCTCAGGTAAGCTCCCATTTCGAGGTTTTCCAAGACCGTCATGGTTGCAAAGACCCTCCTGCCTTCCGGGACGTGTGCAACACCCATTTTCACGACCTCATGGAGGGGTAATCCCACGATCTGTCTTCCTTCAAAAAGGATATCTCCTGAACTCGGCCTCTTGAGTCCTGATATGGTCCTCAGGATAGTCGTCTTCCCCGCCCCATTGGCCCCTATGAGGGTAATGATACCCCCTTCGTCTAATGCAAGGGACACGTCCTTTATTGCATGGGCCTTCCCGTAATGGACATTCAGGTTCTTGACCTCAAGCAGCATTGGTAACCGCCCCTTCTTTTCCCAGGTAGGCCTCGATGACCTCTCTGTTTTCCCTTATCTCTCGCGGGCTTCCTTCCGCTATCTTCTTACCGTAGTTGAGCACCACTATCCTGTCACACAGGCTCATCACCGCTTTCATATCATGCTCCACGACCACGATAGTCATCCCCTGTTCCCGGAGGCGGCCGATGAGCCGGATCATATTCTCGGTCTCCTGGGCATTCATCCCTGCGACGGGTTCGTCCAGCAGCAGGAGCTTCGGGTTGCTCGCGAGGGCTACGCTCAGACCAAGGACCCTTTGATGGCCATGAGGCAGATTTCTGGCCAGTGTGTCCTTGTAGGATTCAAGTCCCAAAAATCGGAGGATCTCCAACGACTTCCCCATTATCTCCCTGCTCTCCCTGCGTGCAGCCGGTGTATGCAGAAACTGGCTCAGAAACCCGGCCCTGTAACTCATGTGGAAACCGGTGAACACGTTTTCAAGAACGGTCGATTCCATAAAGAGAACGGTCTGCTGGAAGGTCCTGCCAATGCCCTTTTTCGCTATTTCATGGGCCTTCAGTCCTGTTATGACCTCGCCCCCGAAGCTTACCTCTCCGCTGGTGGGCGGGATAAAGCCGTTGATCAAGTCGAAAAGTGTTGTTTTTCCTGCCCCATTTGGACCGATGAGCCCGAGGATTTCGCACTCATCCACGGCCATGTCCACCTCGTTGACAGCCGCAAGCCCGCCAAAATACTTTGTCAACCCTTCAACTTTCAAA